>CAXBEL010000044.1:0-24001 GCA_963974735.1 uncultured Flavobacteriaceae bacterium
GAAAAAGAAACAAAGAAAAAGCATAATTATGGCAACATCAATTGAGCAACAAGCTAAAGCAAAAAAAGACGGGGAAATTCGTTATTTGACCCCTCTTAATATAGAGACTTCAAAACAAAAAAAATACTGTCGTTTTAAGCGTTCTGGTATCAAGTATATTGATTACAAAGATGCAGACTGGTTACTTTCATTTGTGAATGAACAAGGTAAATTACTACCTCGTCGTCTTACAGGGACTTCTTTAAAGTATCAGCGTAAGGTAAGTATTGCGGTAAAACGTGCACGTCACCTTGCTCTTATGCCATATGTAACTGATTTATACAAATAAAAGAGAGAAGGATGGAAGTGATATTAAAAAAAGACGTAGATAATCTAGGATTTATAGACGATCTGGTAACTGTAAAAAATGGTTACGGAAGAAATTACCTTATTCCACAAGGACACGCGGTTTTAGCTACACCTTCTGCAAAGAAGGTCTTAGCAGAAAATCTTAAACAACGTGGTTATAAGGAGAAAAAAGAGATCGATGCGGCTAAAGCGCAAGCTGAAAAGCTTAACGGTCTTGAAGTAAAATTAACTGCTAAGTCAGGAGAAGCTGATAAACTTTTTGGTTCTATTACCAATGCTGATCTTGCTGATGCTTTGAACAAACAAGGTGTTGAAATTGACAAAAAATTTATTTCTATTGCTGGTGGAAACATCAAGAGATTAGGTCAATATGAAGCAACATTGCGTTTTCACCGTGAAGTTGTTTCTAACTTTACTTTTGACGTAGTAGCGGAAGCTTAATACCTTATTATAATATTGAAGAGCTTCCGTTTTTACGGGAGCTTTTTTTTTACCATTTTTTATGAAATACCAGAGACTTACTAAAGAACAATTTGAAGAACTTCATCAGGAATTTATAAATTTTCTTGCTTCTCAATCCATCACGGGAGAAGAATGGGATAAGATCAAAAAAGAAAAACCTGAAGTTGCAGAGCAGGAGCTTGACGTTTTTAGCGATTTAATCTGGGAAGGTGTTTTAAATAAGGTTAAATTTTTAGAACATTTCTCACCCCAGCGTATGTTTCTATTTAAGGTAGAAGAAGAAGTTATAAACTTAATCTCTATCGAAGTAGAAAATGAAGGGATAGACATTACATCAAGGGCGGGATACACCTGGCTCCAGAATAATATAATGGATAAAAGCGTGAATCTTTACAGTTCAAGTAAAGCATTAACCTCAGATAGAAATGCAGATATTTTTGCATTGATTCTTCAAGGGGCCTCAATAACTAAAGGTGAGCTTTTTGCTTGGTTTGAACGTTTTGTAGATACTTCTAATTAGTTTTTTTCTACTTATTATTCATATCTCAAAGATTCTATCGGGTCTAGTTTAGCGGCTTTAGCTGCTGGGAAGGAT
The DNA here is from genome assembly GCA_963974735.1 of uncultured Flavobacteriaceae bacterium. GTDB lineage: Bacteria > Bacteroidota > Bacteroidia > Flavobacteriales > Flavobacteriaceae > Leeuwenhoekiella. Next base: position 1,406 of record CAXBEL010000044.1, read on the forward strand.
CCAGATAATACAGCCACAAGTAACGTTATTCCTGTCGCTGCAAGCATTGCTCCCCAAGGGGTGGTAAAATTAAAATTAGCTACAGATGATATAGCTATACCTATACCAATACCCAGAATAATACCTAATATCCCACCCATTTGACCTATCATAATGGTTTCTAATATAAACTGAGTGGCGATAGTAGAACGTTTAGCGCCCAGAGCTTTTCTAACACCTATTTCCCGGGTTCTTTCAGTTACAGATACCAGCATTATATTCATAAGAGCAATAGACGAACCCAGGACGGTAATTAAACTTATAATCCAAGCGGCAATAGAAAGCGCTCCTGTTATTTCTGAAATTTGATTTACAAGGTCATCACTACGCTCAATCCCAAAGTTGTTTTTTTCTATGGGTGAAAGTCCGCGTATATTTCTAAAAGTAAGGATAGCTTCATCCTGTGCGCCATTTAGCATTTCTTTATCGTCCACTTTTACACTTACAGAGTAATTTATATTGGCTTGAGTAAACATAGAACGCGCTATTTGTATAGGAATAAGCACCCTTAAATCCTGATTGTTTCCAAAAGTGGCTCCTTTTTCTTCTAAAAGCCCAATTACTTTGAACTTTGTACCCCGTATACTTATAGTTTTATTTATTGGGTCTATATCTTTAAAAAGCCCCTTTTTAAAATCACTTCCCAGAATACATACATTATTATTATTCTGAATATCAAAAAAGTTGAAATTTCGTCCTGACTCCAATTTTAAACCGGAGTTATCCAGAAAATTTTGGTTAATTCCTAGAACGTTTACTTCGGGATCTGTTTCTTCACTTTCGTAACGCACTTCTGCACTGGAGGTCCCGGTAAATGAAGTAGAAACCTGTGTAAAAGGATATGTATATTTTTCTTCAAATGATTTTACCTGCCTATAACTTAAAATAGGATTTACTTTTTCTTTTTCTCCGCTACCCCTTCTCTGTACATTAAATTCATAGCGCTGCAGATTAAAGGTGTTAGAACCCATAGAGGAGAAATCACTGCTAATTGTATTTTCCAGAGCCTTAACGAGGCTTAAAATAGCTACAAGAGCAGTAATACCTATTGCAATTATGAGTACAGTAAGAATAGTTCTTAGGAGTTGACTTTTTATCGCGTCATAAGCGATACTGACATTTTCCTTTAAAAGTGAAAGCATAGAAATGAGATTACACCTGTTTGTCTATGAAAAGGGAATAAAGTTACCGTTTTTTAAAAATAAGACTAACATAAACTCAAATTTTAGGATATTTGTACCCTTAAATTTTGATATGGCTCAGAAACCAAGCATCCCAAAAGGAACCCGGGATTTTTCACCTGCGGAGGTACTTCGTAGAAATTATTTAATTAATATACTTCGCAAAAATTTTGAACTGTATGGCTTTCAGCCTATAGAGACTCCTTCTTTTGAGAATAGCAGTACTTTAATGGGTAAATATGGGGATGAGGGAGATCGTCTTATTTTCAAAATATTGAATAGTGGGGATTATTTAAGTAAAGTAGATAATACAATTTATTCTGCTAAGGACAGTAATAATTTGACATCTGTTATCTCAGAAAAAGCACTTCGCTATGATCTTACCGTTCCTTTTGCCAGATATGTAGTCCAACATCAAAATGAGATTGAGTTTCCATTTAAGCGTTATCAGATTCAGCCTGTATGGCGCGCAGATAGACCTCAAAAAGGGCGTTTTAGAGAGTTTTTTCAATGTGATGCAGATGCAGTGGGTTCAGATTCTTTATGGCAGGAAGTAAACTTTGTTCAGTTATATGATTCAGTTTTTACAGATCTGAAATTAAAGAATGTTACCATAAAGATTAATAATAGAAAGATACTTTCTGGTATTGCAGAGGTCATCGGGGCTGAGGAAATGTTGATAGACTTTACCGTTGCTTTAGATAAGTTGGATAAAATAGGGGAAGAGGGTGTTGTTAAGGAAATGCTTAGCAAAGGGATATCGCAATCAGCGATAGATAGAATGAAGCCTATATTTAATGCGGGAGAAACCAATACTGAAAAATTTGAGGTATTGAAGAATTTACTAAAAAATTCAGATACCGGTCGAAAAGGAATAGAAGAGGTTGAATTTATTTTCGCCCAAACCGAAGCATTGCAATTAGAATCAGCCTCATTACAATTGGATATAACTTTAGCTCGTGGCCTTAATTATTATACAGGAGCAATTTTTGAAGTTGCCGCGCCCGATGATGTAAAAATGGGGAGCATAGGTGGAGGAGGAAGATATGATGACCTCACTGGCATATTTGGATTGAAAAATATGAGTGGAGTAGGTATATCTTTTGGATTGGATCGCATTTATCTGGTACTTGAAGAACTGAATTTATTTCCTGAGCAAACTGTAAAAGGAACAAAAGTTCTTTTTATAAATTTTGGGGATAAGGAGGCTTTGTATTGTGCCAAAGCAGTAAAAGCTTTAAGACAGCATGGTATCAATGCAGAAATTTATCCTGAATCTGCTAAAATGAAAAAGCAGATGACACATGCCGATAGGCGTGATATTAAATTTGTTGTTTTGGCTGGTACTGAGGAAATGGAAAATTCCAGCTATACTTTAAAAAATATGAAAACGGGAGATCAAGAAACATTGAACTTAAAAGAATTGATCAAGTCAACCGGTGAATAAATTTAGCATTATCTAGAAATAAAAAAGGAGCTTAAAGCTCCTTTTTTTATTGGTTAGTTCTAGAAAAATTGTTTACTAATTAATCATTATTTTTTTGGTGATTGAACCTTTATTTGTGTTCAACTTGAGAATATAAGTTCCTGGGCTGCAATTGCTGAGGGGTAAATTCTTATCACTATTTTGATTTTGAAATTCCCAGTCAGCTATTTTCTGACCTAAAATTGAAAATAGCGTGGCATCCTGAATTTCAAAAGAACTCTTCTTGGTAACAACAATGTTTCTATCAGAATTTCTGTAAAATATAACGGCGTCCTCTTTATTAAGAACTTCTTCGGTACTTAGATTTTGATTGTAAATTTTAAAAACAAGTTCAAATCTATCAGTGTAAGTTCCTGCATCCATCATTTGAATGTGGTCTCTTACTCTAAGATTCGTTATGGTTTCATTTACCTTATCTTTTAAACCTATACCAATATCTTCATTAAAGTAAAGTAAAGAATCCAGACTGATTTTAAATTCCCCTGCCTCTTCTATTTTGAGTTTTAGCGGAAGTACAAGTCCGTTGGATATTTCTGGAATACTTTGTATTACAGCATCAATATTGTTTATTTTCCAATTAAGATCATCAGGAAGTTCTTCATAATTTTCAGCATCATACATCCGGTCATAACCTTCAGTAGTATTTGAATCTTCCGTTAAAAGGATTTCTCTATGTACTCCATCCTTATTATAAAAACCGAGTCGTAATTTCTTTCTTTCATCTATTGCATCATTCATTGCATCATCAGACTGCAATGGATATTCTACAGAAGTAGCACTAAAATTAGATGGTAAATTAATTTCTTCTCTGGCAAATGCGCGATCCTCATTTTTAAAAGAAAGTACACCGTCTGAAGAAGCTTCTACAAAAAAACCTTTGCCGACGGGTATATATCTTTCGTGGGTTTTAAGACCGGATTGCTGCTGACTCTTTTTTTGGGGCTGTCCCATTGCTTTTACTTCTCCAGCTAAAGTGACAGTAGCGTAACCGCCTTGATAATCTGATGAAGTATGGCTCGATGCGCCCCAATGTTCCCAAAAGTATATAGCACCTGTAAGAAAGGTATTGTTCAAAATAAATTGGTCTGTATCTAATGCTGAAGGAAAAGGATTGCCTACTAAATAGCTGTTTCCTGAAGAAATCTCTAATTGAATGGGTGATTTAGAACTACTGTTATTAGGCTTTCCTTTAAACACATAGTTGTATTCTTCATTAAATCTTCCTGTTCCCGGACCTTTCATTGTCCAGCCTTGTCCCACTTTTAGGTCTGTGCTTTCTCCTATTGATTCCCAATTAGAATAATCTGATGCTATATTTCTAAATGCATTGAGCCAGTAAGAACTTAGAGTTGCCGGTGATGATGGACTACCGCTATAACTTCCGGAGAAATATAAATTATTTATCGACCCAGTTGATTCGTCTTTCATGACTCCTCTTATAGTATAATTTTTATTGTTTTCTTCTATATTTTCAGGGCTTACCGGTGATGACCAATAATTGTAATTATACAGATCTGCATTACCCTGTTGTCTCCTCAATAAATATCCTATACTGGATTTGTCTAACTCGCTTTCCTCATCTTGCAAAAGCTGAGCTTCACCTAATAAATTGATTGTCCCATCCAGTTTAAGATAATGAGTTACTTCAATTTTATTATCATTTACTGCTGATAATTCTTTTGCTCCAACCAATAACGCCATTACGGTTCTGTTAGTTCCTGTTTCAACGTTGTGGTTAGTTTTTACGATATTCCAATCTACAGTTATGTTTTTATCAGATATTGATCTTGAATTGGGCAATGCTTGAAATTTGTTGTTAAGCCATGTTTCAGGTGTCGACCAAGATCCATCCTGTTGTGATTCGTAGGGGAGCGGTGCTGTTTGTCTATCTACAGTATTTAAATTCTTAAGTGCTCCTATTAATCCGTTTTTAGATTCATCTTTTACATTTGTAAAAACATAAGTACTCATTGGGAAATATGCTCTCAGCTTATTCCAAGGTAGGGTAGAACCTTCATTTTTTAAGATATCATTGGGCAATGTATTTCCTTTTACGTGACCGTCTAAACTTTCTTCAATTTCTTGGTTCATAATAAATCGAATCTCATTTTGAGAAAGAGCATTATCCCATATCCTTACTTCGTCTATATGACCTGAGAAAAAATCTTTAGGCGAATAATTATCCCCTGTTGCACCTATTAGAAAGGCATTTGAATTTGACGTAGGTGGAGCAGAACTTGTTGAAGTATTATTTAAAACACCATCTATATAAAACATTATATCGCCAGAAGCATTATCATAAGTTAATGCTAATTGATGCCACTTATTTGCAGGAATTTCTACTTTAGAAGAAATGTAATGTGCGCTTCCTGCACTATCTATCCATTTAAATTCCGCTAGATTATCTGCTTTTATCTTTAACTCATACCCTTTAGTAAAATTAGAATCTCTTTTAGATAATATAGTACCAGCACCTTTTCTCATTATCCATGTAGAAATAGAAAATGATTTATCAAGATCTAAATTATCTTTCATGTCCACATAAGTCTGGGAACCATCAAAAAGTATAGAACGTTTAAATTTTTGTTCTGGCGCGTAGCCAAATGTTATGTACTTCGTACCATTAAAGTCATAATTCGCTTCCAGATTATCTTCTACAGAGGACATAGCCACATGCTTTGAATTAGAATCAAAGTTGGGGGAGTCTGAAATAAACATCAAATATTCCCCTTTAGAAGATATAATGTCATCCAATGATCTTTTAGGGATTGTAACTGTAACTTCTGGAACTCCAGTACCGGATTCATAAGTTTCTATCACTTTCCAGATGCGCTGAATTGGCGAGAATTGGACTTCAGATTTAAGATCAGGATCGTTAATACCGGCGCTTAAATCGAGGACGACCTTAGTACCTGAGGAAAGTAGGTCGTTGTTATTACCCCACATCAGGAAATCCTTATTGTGAAATTCACCGGAATTGGTAGTCATTTCTGCTAATCCTATTGTTATAAGACTTCCACTGTTTTCACATTTAGACTTCTTGCGATTTAAGTCAGCCTTGTCGTCTCTTCCTATTCCTGCTATGTTATAGTTAAAACCTTGATTTTCTTTTGAATTCCAAATTATATTACCATCACTGTCTAAAATGTCAGAATTATTGGGTTGTGAAGATTTAAAAGTATTGGTACCAGAATGAATATCCAATGAGTTGGAAATATTGTAAGATATTTTATAAGTAGTAGCAAATCCCTTTGAAAGCACTCCTGTAAACAGAAGTGCTAGGGAATAAATAATTGTAGTTGTAATTTTCCTCATATTTGGGCTGATAAGGAAACTGCTCAAAAATTAGAACTGTCTTTCTTAGAAACAAATTTAAGAAATCATATCTGATAAAGTGGTCTTTTACCGATAAAAAATGTATTTAATCTGTTATTTATGTATTTTGTCGATTATTTTAACATTATTTGACAGTATTTTCACTAATAAGCACAAAAAAACCTCTTTTTATTAAAGAGGCTAATTTTTAAGTGTTTAGAGAATTTTTAATTCTGTTCAACAACAGGTTGTTTATAATCAAATAATTCCTGCTCTTTAATTAAATCTGCAGTTCCTTCGGGTAGCATTTCTTCCCAACCTTTTTCGCCTTGAGAAATCATTCTAAGAACCTCACGCGAGAATATTGTGAGTATGTCTGGGTTAAAATTCTCGATATCCACAACACGACCATTGTATTTAAAGAATTTATATAATTCTTTCATACGTGGATGGACTTTAAGATTTTCACTCGTGGTAAATTCTCCGGTTTCAGGATCCTGCATTGGATATAAATAAACGCGCAAATCTTTAAAGAATAGTTTACCAAAGGCCTCTAATATCCCACCGCTCAAATGTCTGTAATAAGACTCATCAAAGATATCTACTAGGTTATTTACACCCATTGTAAGCCCCATACGTTCTTTAGTATACCTTGAAAAATATTCCACCAGACGATAATACTCCTGAAAGTTAGAAATCATAACTGTTTGACCTAAACTACAGAGCAAACGTGCGCGATCCATAAAGTCCTCTTCGTCAATTTCCCCTTCAGCCCTTAGGTTTGATAGTGTAATTTCAAAGATAACCTCTGTATTTTCTTCGCGCACCCTATTTTCCTTCAGAAATATATCTATGGATGTCTTGTACATATCCATATTTACTTGTGTAACCGGGCGAAAACTACCTCTTAAAGCAAGAATGTTCTTTTTATAAAGAATCTTGGCTGCAAGAATGTTATTACCATCGGGGCCAAACATAACTGCATCGGTAAATCCGTTCTTTAAAAGCTGTAAGCTCATTAAACGGTTATCTACCTTTTCAAATTGAGGCCCTGAGAAATTGATCATATCAATCTCAATCTGGTCCTTATCTATGTGGTCATATAAATACCGTAGCAATTTTTTTGGAGAATCGTATTTGTAATACGCCCCATATATCAAGTTAGTTCCTAATGTTCCTAAAGTAAGCTGTTGTAAGCGGGCATCAGATTCATGAAATCGAATATGAAGAATGATTTCATTAAAATCACCATTTGGCTCTACTTGATATTTAATACCTACCCAACCATGACCTTTATATTTTTTTGCAAAATCTATAGTCGCAACTGTATTGGCGTATGTGAAATAAATCTTATTAGGATGCTTCTCCCGTGAAATTCTGTTTTCTAAAAGACTGGTTTCATGAGAAAGCATTTTCTTGAGTCGAGCCTCGGTCACATATCTGCGATCATCTTCTATACCGTAAACCGCGTCACTAAAATCTTTGTCATAAGCGGACATTGCTTTAGCAATAGTACCACTTGCGCCACCCGCTCTAAAAAAATGCCTGACCGTTTCCTGGCCGGCACCTATCTCTGCAAATGTTCCGTAAATATTCTGATTTAGATTTATACGAAGTGCTTTATTGTGAATGGAAGGTATATTTTCAAACTCCTTGTCACCTTGAATTGTGATGGGCATAGTGCAATTTTTTTTAGTAATAAATCAACGTCTGAAGTATGAGTCAAAGGTAACAAATCGGTAGGGCTTACAAAAAAATTAAAGTACTTTTGTGCTAAAATTCACAAGTTTGAAGATTACTTTTTTAGGAACAGGAACATCTCAGGGCATACCTATTATAGGTAGTACTCATCCAGTGTGCCAAAGCCAAAACTCTAAAGATAAGCGGTTGCGGGTATCTATTATGGTATCTACAGAAGACAAAAACTATGTGGTAGACTGTGGTCCTGATTTTAGGCAACAGATGCTTAAACACCAGGTAAATCATATGGATGCGCTGCTCTTTACCCACGAACATGCGGATCATACAGCTGGTCTTGATGACATAAGACCCTTTTTCTTTAGACAAGGTGATATACCTATTTATGCCCACAAAAGAGTGGTTGGGGAGCTTCATAGAAGATTTGATTATATTTTTGAAAGTGAAAATAAATATCCTGGTGCTCCAAGTGTAGAAATACACGAAGTTATCAGTGATGAATCTTTTAATTTAGGCACAATGAAAGTTGTTCCTATTAATGTATCACACGGAAGTCTTCAGGTTTTTGGTTATAGATTCGATGATTTTGCATATTTAACAGATGTTAAGAGCATTGAAGAAGAGGAAGTTGAAAAATTGAAAAATCTAGACGTTCTTGTTGTAAACGCATTACGGGAAGAACCTCACTATTCTCATTTTAATTTGGAAGAAGCTTTGGATTTTGTGAAAAAAGTCAATCCTAAAAAAGCCTATTTTACACATATAAGTCATCTTCTGGGCTTCCATGATGAAGTAGAAAAAAAATTACCTAAAAATATTCATTTGGCCTACGACGGTCTCACTTTGGAATTATAAAATTATGAGGAGTAAAATATTTATGTATTTATTCTTCTTTGCAGTATTATGGATTGTATTTCAATATGCTAACGAGAAAAATATTTTTGAATCTCAAGACCGTAAAATTGTTAAACTGGAGAAGCAGGTTAGCAAAGCAGAAGACAGTTTGATTTCACTTCAAAATACATTGGACGAATCCAGTTATTTTAAGCTAGGAAACAATGAGAATGCCTATGCTTATTTTGATCGTTTTGGTGTAGATACAGAAAATTTAGAGGAAAAAATAGAGACTCAGATCATCAGCAAAAATACTGTTTCTGGAAATTCATTAATTCCCTATGATAATGCATCGGGAGTTTTTAAAATAAATAAAGTATCTGTTCTTAATCACAAGTGGCTAATTGCAGATTTTAGTGATGGGCAACGCTGGGGCGAACTCCTTATTCGTTATGATATCTCAGATGATGGGATAATTACTTTTGAAAACTTACAGAGCCTTATTTATCCCACCAATTAATTCTGGTTTTTTAATAACCATTCTTTTAGATCATAAAAATTCTGAGGTGCCACTCCGTGACCCACAGGATATTCCTTTAATGCGGTTTTAATACCTAATTTATCTAAAAAAGAAGGTGCAAGACGTGCAGCGGCAACAGGTATTACCTGATCTACAGAACCATGTGAGCTAAAAATGTTTAGGTGACTATAAGCACTTTTATCACTTTTAATATTTATTATAGGCTCATGAATATAGCCGCTTAGTGCGATTACATTTTTCACTTTTTCTGGATAAGTTAAGGCAACAGCATAGCTTAAGATAGTACCTTGACTAAAACCTACTAAGGTTACATTTTTTTGATCAAGATCATATTTTTCGACCGTTTCAGTTATAAAGCCAGCAATTAAATCTCTTGCTTCAACGGCTTCTTCGTCATCAGACCATTTACCATCTGTCGCATCCCAATGAATGGTGTACCACGCATTGCCATACGGTTGCATAGGTCTGGGTGCCTTTGCCGATATTATAAAATATTCTCCTGGTAGCTCAGATGCAAAAGCAAAGAGATCTTTCTCATCACTTCCATACCCATGAAGTAAAAGCAATAAAGGAGGCTTTCCTTCTGTTTGTACCGTAGGTTTTCTAATTATATGTTCTAAAGATAAATTGCTCATTAATTAATAAATGTAAACCATTGTTGAAACTTCTCACCAACCAGAGGTACTGGTTTGGTGACTCCTTGAAATGCGTTAACTAAACCAAATCCCCATAAAACAATTATAAAGATGAAAAAGGGTCCAGAAATAAACCAGCTGTCAAATATTCCTACGAAAAATCCCAATAAGAAATAAAGAACAAAGATTCCGAAAGCCTGTCGTATGTGAAAACGGGCATAAGGGTTTTGAGAATCCATATTCATAAAAATAGCTATGATGGTTCCTATTATTGTGGCATAGGCTAAAACAGCCTTTGTTTTTCCTTCTGAAACAATATAATTGTCCATAACTATGATTCTATAAATTGATCATTTGCTATTATTCCGTAAACCTTCCCTTTTAGTTTAGAGCCTAAAAAAGCGGCATTTTTAGACTTGGATAAAATATCTTTTTCTTCAAACACCCAGCTTCCTTTTGTCTTAAATAAGGTAAGATTAGCTGAATTCCCTTCTTCTATAGCACTTTCTTTTTCTGCAAAACGCTCCCGTCCTGCAGTTAAAAGTTGAACTGCCTTTTTCTCTGAAACTACTGTGAGCAGTGCACCAAATGTTGCTTCTTGTGAAATTGTACCATACATCGCGTGATCAAATTCTCTCTTTTTTTGCTCAATATCTAAAGGATTGTGATCACTGCACACCATATCTATAGTGCCATCTTTAATGCCTTTAATTAGTGCCTGCCGGTCTTCTTCTGTACGTAGTGGTGGCATAAGCTTAAAATGGGTGTCAAATTCACTAAGCTTATCATCTGTAAAAAATAAATTTGAAATAGCCACGCTACAGCTCACATCCAGTCCTTTATCTTTAGCATTACGTATTAATTCTACAGATTCCTTAGAAGATACAGTAGGTATGTGCAGCTTCCCGCCAGTATATTCTAATATGTATAGATCGCGAGCTACTTGTAGGCATTCGGCTAGTGCTGGAATTCCCTTTAGTCCCAAATTTGTTGAGACTGCACCTTCATTCACAATTCCCTTACCTGCCAGATCATTTTCCTGAGGAAAGGATAACACCAGCCCAGAAAATCCTTGGGTATATTGTAAAGCCAATTTTAAAAGATTGGGATTCTTTATTGGTTTTTGATAATCACCAAAAGCAACCGCACCACCTTGTTGCATATCATAAAGTTCGGCGAGATCTTTACCGTCACTATTTCTGGTCAATGCGCCTATAGGAAATAAGTCTATAGCGTGAGCGGCAGATTTATTCTTTAAAAAAATTATATCGGCATTTGAGTCTACAACAGGATTACTATTTGCATTTAAAGCAATACCTGTAAAACCACTTTGAGCTGCTACTTGAAGGCCATTTGCTATGGTTTCACGTTCTTCAAAACCTGGCTCCCCCATACTCACACTACTGTCAAACCAACCGCGAGAAACTTTTAAGTCATCATAGCTAATTACTTTTTCATCCTTTTTACTTTCAAGAGAAGTAGCAATCTCCTTAATGACTCCTTTTTTTATACGCATATCAACGGTTTTACCGTGATATTTACTGCTGTCGTCTATGATGGTGGCGCCGGTTATGAGTGCGTTCATTTAAAGAATTTTAGGATGAGGATTTCAAGCAAGAGTAATACCACTGCAAAAATAATAAACCATTTGTAAAGTAGGTTCAAATTTGAAGCCTGCTGAAGTTGGTCTAAAACGGAAGAAACAGAATTTCCAATATTGGCATTTTCATCACTTTCTAGATCACTTTGCCGAAGCTTACTTTCCCTGCGATCGTAATTATAAGCCACGCTCGCTAGAGTATCCCTTACGTACATTATCTCATAAATCCCATCTTCATTTAATCCTTCTTCAGTTGAGAGTGTGATCTTGCCACCTTGTCTGCTTTGAAGCGGGACGATTTCGCGACCATCTTTACTTAGTGAGATAACATTGTCACCTACAGATTCCACATTTACATCGTACTTATTGGCTGCTCCCAAAGTATAATAAATTTTAGGTAGTGAAAGAGCAGCTTTTGCAATGTTGTAAAATGTAGGTACAATTAAAGGACTGTTCTTGAAATTTGAATTTTCATCATTGAGACTTGTTGAAAATGCATATAAGTTATTTTTTTCGGTCAAAAAAGCAGTTCCATCTTCTAAAGAAAGTAGCGCATCTGATGCATTTAAACGAAAAGTTTGTGAGACGGAAGGATATTGAAAATTCGTTACTCTTTTCTCAAAAACTCCATCATAAATAGGATGATCGTAGTTTATGGAAGCAATCAATTTAGAGCCTGATTTTTTTTCGCCTAAAGAATTTATTCCAAAAGTATTTAATAGACCATCATACGCTTCAGCCTTTGCTTTAATACTAGGAATTAAAATAATTTGCCCACCATTTTGACTAAAGGATTGTAGCGCATTCACCAGTGCAGCAGAAACATTTTGTATTTCATTTAAGACTATTACGTTTTGATCTAAAATAGTGCTAAAATCAAGTTGGTTAGATGAAACCGATTGATAATCAAATTCTGGAGTAGGATAGAGACGTTTTAAAAATTCATCTGATGTATTGCTAACAGCTAAAACTTTTAATGGGTTTGGTTTGTTTAAGCTAAAATAAAAGACATTATCAAATTTTATTGAAGGATCATTTATTGTAAGTTTTCCTTCAAAGATGTTATCTGATGGAATTCTAAATATGGTTTCTGCAGTTTGAGAATCTTCAAATATAGCAGCCGCTTTAGCTATTAATTTTTTACCATTAAATAAGGAAATGGGAACGGGACCAGAATGTTTTGTGTTACTGTAAACAATAACATTTAGCTCATAATCATTGGACTGTCTTTTTAATTGGAGACTGTCTATGCTAAAATTGCTATAAGAAACAGGCTTAAGCTGTACAAAATGAGGTTCATACTGTGATAAACTGTCTTTAAATTTAAGTTGCTCATCTTGAAAATCTGATATAACTACCAGCCTTTTTAGGGTGGCTGGATCTGAAGAAAATGCGTTTTTTGTTTTTAACAAAATTGCTTCTGCAGAAAGTGGGTCAGAAGCATAGTCTATATCTAATAATGCATTCCTAAAATTTGAGGTAGTTATATTAGAAAAGTCTTCGTTATGCGTTAACAAAGTGAAATTTTCATTTTCAGGGATGCTCTTTATAATATCTTGAACCGCTTCTGTAAGCAATGGACCTTTACTTCCTTTTGCCTGCATACTGAAAGAATTATCTAGAAAAAGTACTGTTTCCTGCTGGCGGTCTGCTGCGGCACTTTGTGGAAAATAGGGTTGTGCAAAAGCCAAAATTATAGCTGCTAACGCAAGTAATCGCGTACAGAGGACGAGCCATTTTTTTATTTGCGAACTTTTACGGGTGTTTTTGCTTATAGCCTGTAAAAAAGCTACGTTAGAAAAACGGGTTTTTTTAAACCTTCTAAGCTGAAATAAATGAACCAGTACAGGGATTATAAGCAGAAAGAGGGCGTATAAAACTTCTGGATTTTTAAACTGCATAAGTCTGGTCAGATTACCGATGACGAAAATACAGGTTATTATCTAAAATCGAGACAGAAAGAATTGGCTTTATTTTACTATTAACAACTAAAATTAAATGAATCATTTCCTGCCCCTACGACTTGATGGGGTATGTCAGACTTACGCACCGTAAATTTAAAGGTTGTGCTTTCTCCAATAACAGAGTCAACGTGTATGGAACCGCCTAAGTTTGTAACCAATTTTTTAACGGTAGAAAGACCTATTCCATTACCTCTATTTCCGTTTTTATCAGAATCTGAGATTACATGAAAAAGTTCAAAAATCTCTTCTTGCTTTTCTTTTGGGATACCAATGCCATTATCTTTTACAGTAAAAATGAAAAAATCGTCATCGTCATTAAAATCTATATCTATTACTGTATTTTCTTTGTCGTTATATTTAATACTGTTTCCTAGTAAATTGATGAATATCTGATTTAAAGCTGCACGATTACAACTGATAATAGGGTTTCTTTCCGGGAAATTTATGATGCTGCTGTAATTACTGTTCAACAAATCTTCAATGTCTTCAAGCAGATGGTGCAGATCAAATTCTTCACGCTGATCGATGGTTAGATTATCGCTTTCATAATGCTGTAATATACCATTTATATATTCGCTCAGAGAAAAAGACGAACTTTTAAGGTAGTTTAAGTAATCCAGACCCTTTTCATCTAAATATTCTTTGTATTTGGCCTTTAAAATATCTGTAGTGGTAATAATATTTGCAAGGGGCATTTTCATATCATGAGATACTACTCCTGCGAAGTCCTTTAATAAATTATTTTTCTTAATAAGATTTTCTTGAAGCTGCTTATTTTCAATATTCTGCTTATGAAGTTCAAAAAGATTTATAACTTGATTAGCAAGTGCTTTCAAGGTTTCTTTTTGAGAGCTGCTCAGTTTGCGGGGTTTATGATCAAATACACATAAAGTGCCTAAAGCACTACCGTTTTTGTCTATAAGTGGGACTCCTGCATAAAATATGGCTTGTGCATCACCTTTTACAAGAGGATTATCTTTAAAGCGCTCATCTTCTCGAGAGTCTTCAATTATAAAGATTTCCTCTGTACTTTGTATTGCGTGCGTGCAGAATGAAATTTTTCTAGGCGACTCATTAAAGGAAACGCCATAATGGGATTTTAAAAAATTGCGATCATAATCCAGCATTGTAATTAAAGATATAGGGGTATCGCATATATATGCTGCAATTTTGGTTATGTCGTCATAACTCTTTTCTGGAAGGGTATCTACAAGTTGATAAGAATCTACCGCTTCTTGTCTTTTTTTTTCTGCTCTCATTTGTTAGTTTAGCACTGTGGATTCTTATGAAACTTAATGTTAGTTATTAGGTTTTTTTATGGTAAAATCAAAGGTTGTTCCTTTACCTGTCTCGCTGCTTACACTTATTATACCTCCAAGCGAATGAACAAGATTGCGCACCGTTGATAATCCAATACCATTTCCTTTTTTTCCATTAACATCCAGAGGGGTTGCTGTTTTAAACAGCTCAAAAATTTCCCCTTGTTTTTCTTTAGGTATTCCCATACCATTATCCTTCACTTGAATGTAATAGTAACCTTGATCCTGAACGCAGTTTATATGAATAACTTGTTTGGATTTATCATTATATTTTAAACTATTGGTTATTAAATTTAAGAGAATTTGATTTAGAGCAGATTTATTAGATTTAATAATCCTATCGTTTTCTGGAGTATGAATTTCACAATCATGATTTATATTTAATAAATCGATAAGTTCTTCCAGTAGACTGTTAAATTCAAACTCTTCAAGATTTTCAATAACCAGATTTTCACTTTCATAATAATCAAGAAGATTAGAAATGTAATCGCTTAAAGTAAATGAAGAATGTTTTAAATACTCCAGATAGTCTTTGCCTTGCTGATCAAATTTAGTACCATATTTAGCACGCAGAATATCTGCGGTTACAATCATATTTGCCAATGGCATTTTCATATCATGAGAAACAGTGCTTGCAAACTTTTTTAACTGAAGGTTTTTTAATTTTAAATCCTTCTGAGCTTTATTAAGATGCAGGTTTTTTCGTCTTAATTCGAATAAATTTTCTACTTGAAGAGCAAGCTGTTTTAAGGCTTCTTTTTGAGAATCGTTCAGTGAATTAGGTTTAGAATCTATTACGCATAGTGAACCCAGGGGTTTGCCACTATGAGCAAGCAAAGGCATGCCTGCATAAAAAATAATGGGAAAATCAGACTTTGTAAGAGGGTTATCCTTAAAACGCTCATCTTCTCTCGCATCTTTGACTTCCATAAGTTCGTCAGGCTTAAGAATTGCATGAGTGCAGAAGGAAATATTGCGATCTGTTTCGCACATTTCCAGCCCTATTTTAGACTTAAACCATTGTTTTTCCTCCCCAATAAGAGTAATTAGGGCCACAGGTACATTACATATATAAGCTGCTAACTTTGTAATACTATCAAAACTCTGTTCTGGCTCAGAATCCAGAATTTCAAGTTCTTCAAGAGCAGATAATCTGTTTTCTTCTTCTTGGGTGTAAGAGGGGTTTTGCATAATTTAAACGTCTAAAAAAGACCATTTTTTAAAATGGCAAATCTAAATTTAAGAAACTATAATTTATCAGCAACTACAGAAGGATAGAAGAATATATTTCTATTTTACAATCTTGTGCTTTATTGTTATTAATAATACCAATTAATTCTTTGAATATTGATTTTATTCAAGTTTTTCTGATTCTGTAAGACATTGCAAACAGTCTTTAAGCTTAATTCATTCATTTTTAGCTTATTTGAAATAACGAAAAACCGATATAAATATAACACTATTATTTAAGGTTATAGGGCTTTTGTTAAGCTTTTTTTAACACAAAAGGATTTTAAAAAAGCTCCTTTTCAAAAGCGCTTAACCCAAAAAGGGCAAAATCATATTTAGCTGGATCTGAAGGATCTAATTCTCGTAAAAAAGTATCTAACTCATGTACTGCTAGAGCATCATTTTGTTTACGCTTTAGAAGCCCTAGTTGACGCGCAATCCTTCCAGAATGTACATCTAGTGGGCAGGAGAGTAGGCTAGGGGATATGGATGACCATATGTCAAAATCCACTCCTGCATTAGATGGACGAACCATCCACCTCAAAAACATATTTATTCTTTTAGCTGCAGATTTTTTTAAAGGGTCACTAATGTGCTTTTGGCTTCTTTTTAGATGATCAATTTCAAAAAAATGCTTTTTAAAGTGGTGTATTGAACTCTGTAAACCCTCTTTAGTTGCGTACTTTTTAAATATATTTTCTAATCCTTGATGTTCTCTATAAATGTGCTGCAATCCTTTGATGAATGTAATAAAATCAAGTCCATTAAATGTCCTGTGTACAAAATCATTTAAAGGATTTAAATCATTCTCACTGTGATTCATAACAAAATTATAAGGATCGCTATCAAGAAGATCCATCATCTTGTTTGAATTATTGATAATGCTTTTTCTGTTTCCCCAAGCTATGGTCGCGGCAAGAAATCCTGCAATTTCTATATCTTCCTTTACTGAAAATTTATGCGGTATTTGAATAGGGTCTGTAGGGATAAATTTCGGACTTTGATATATCTCCACCTTTTCATCCAGAAAATCTTTAAGTTCTTTTATTTCTAGTTTACGCGACAATTCTGCCATCTACCATTGTTAATTTTCGATCTGCCATAGAAGCCAGTTCTTCATTATGTGTAACTATTACAAAAGTCTGATTAAACTCTTGTCTTAGTTTAAAAAATAATTTATGAAGATTCTCGGCAGATTCGCTATCAAGATTTCCAGAAGGCTCATCTGCAAGAATAAGACCGGGGTCATTTATTAATGATCTAGCTACAGCTACACGTTGTTGCTCCCCACCTGATAATTGATTAGGTTTATGATCTATGCGGTGAGATAATCCTAAAAAAGAAAGTATTTCCTGCGCTCTTTTTTCTACCTCACCTTTTTCACGTTTAGCGATAAAACCTGGAATACTTACATTTTCTAATGCCGTAAATTCAGGTAGTAATTGATGAAACTGAAAAATAAATCCAATATTCTTATTTCTGAACTTGCTCAATTCCTTTTCATTTAATGAAGAAATATCGACAGCGTTTATATCAAGTGTGGTTTGAGATTTTTTATCAGCTCTGTCCAGAGTTCCTAAAATTTGTAAAAGTGTCGTTTTTCCTGCGCCGCTGGCTCCTACAATCGAAACTACCTCTCCCTTTTTTATATGTAAATCAACTCCTTTTAGAACCTCAAGATCTCCGTAGGATTTAATAATATTTTCTGCTTTAATCATAAAAATAAGCTACTTGATAATTAGTCTATACCTTTATAAGTACTGACTATTGCAATTGGAAATTATAAGTACATTTTGGACTAATTTTGTACTTCCTTTTCAGGGCTTAAAGATACCATTAGCTATGGAATTAACCCTTGGGAAAATGAATTTTAAATTATTAATTAGCTACTTATTGTTAGCTTATATTTATCTAAAAAAATAAATCAAGACTCTTAAGTCTGCTCTTTATATTTGCATGGCTATGAATAAAAATTTAGAAACAGCAACATTTGCAAATGGTTGCTTTTGGTGCACAGAAGCGGTATTTCAGCGCTTTAATGGAGTTTATGAAGTGAAAAGTGGTTATACGGGAGGACAAATCAAGAATCCGCCCTATAGAGAGGTCTGTAATGGGAGAACTGGACACGCCGAAGCTATTCAATTTAAATACGATCCAGATCTTATAAGTTATAAAGAACTTCTGGAAATATTTTTTACGACTCACGATCCAACTACCCTTAACAAGCAGGGAAATGATGTAGGAACTCAGTACAGAAGCGCTATTTTTTATGACAACGATTCTCAAAAAAGAGAAGCGGAAGAATTTATTAAATGGCTTGATGCAGAAAAAGTTTTCTCAGACCCCATAGTTACAGAGGTAACCCAGTTAAAGGACTTCTATTTAGCTGAAGAAGAACACCGGGAATTTTATAATCGCAATACAGAACAGATGTATTGTCAATACATTATAAATCCTAAAATTTCTAAAATTAAAATGCACTATCAAGATAAACTCTTAGATAAATATAAAAACTCATAAATTATATGTCGCCATACAAGCAATTTGAAGAATACAATATTGAAATTCAAGACGAAGTAAAAGAACGTTATAAATCCATAATTTCTGATCTGGGAGAAGATGTTACTCGAGAGGGTATTTTAAAAACTCCAGAACGGGCTGCAAAAGCAATGATGTTTCTAACACAGGGCTATAATATGGACGCAGCTGAAATATTGAAACAAGCCATGTTTAAAGAGGATTATAACGAGATGGTGATAGTAAAAGATATAGAAGTCTATTCTATGTGCGAGCACCACATGTTACCCTTTTTTGGGAAAGCTCATATCGCTTATATACCAGATGGTCAAATAGTTGGGATTAGCAAATTGCCCAGAGTTGTAGATGTTTTTGCCAGAAGATTACAGGTGCAAGAGCGACTAACGCATAATATCCTAGAATGTATTAATGAAACTTTAAAACCTCAAGGTGTAGCTGTGGTTATAGAAGCTGCACATATGTGCATGATGATGCGCGGAGTGCAAAAACAGAACTCTAAAACAACAACATCTGGTTTTAGAGGACAGTTTGAGAAAATCGAAACACGTAATGAGTTCTTAAAACTTATTAGTTCAGACTTATCATAAACTGGCATTTTATTTGTTATATTAATAGTAAAATCAACTATTATGACAAATAAATATAAACTTCTACGTAAAGGACTTTTCTTTGATGCCGTTGGGATGATAACTATGGCTATACCACTTATAGGTCCTTTTTTAGATATAGCTTGGGCGCCTTATGCTGCAAAGGAAATGAGTTCTATGTATCCTGGTAAAAAAGGAAAAATAGCATCTTTTCTTGTTTTTATTGAAGAAATATTACCTTTTACAGATATAGTGCCTTCATTTACTTTAATGTGGCTTTATACTTTTGTATGGAGCGCAGAAGCTTCTCCACATGAAACTATTATTGATGCTGAGATAGTAGAATAAAAAAAGCGCCAAAACTGGCGCTTTTTTTATTTGTATCTAGGATTCAAGAATCTTTTTCACCCATTCTATAGCATTTTCCTCGGTTTTAAAAACCTCAAAAGGTTTTGTAAAAAAATGCTTTTCAATACATGCATTAACATTTCCAATTTTAGTATCTGTAATAACCGCAAATGCTTTAATGTTATACTGGTCTGATAAGTTTAAATGCACTAATGGATTAATGCTGTATGAATTAATTCTTCTGGATATTAATGCGTAAGGTTTTCCTTTAAAATACGATTCGCAGAAGTCATATAATTCAATTGCTTCTTCCATATCTATCGATACTTCTGGTTTCATTTCAGCTATGGCAATGTTGTCTATAAGGACTACAATACCGAAGCTAAAAATAGCTTCATAATTCATTTTAGGGGAAATTAGGGGTTGGGTAATTGAGTTATGATTTATTAAAAAAGGTAAAAAAGAAACAAGAGCTTTCCTTTGAGGAAAACCCTTGTTTTTATTTCAATTTAAATTCTAATTATTAAGATTGTGTAGTATTTTCATGTTTTTCGATAGAAATAGTTAATTCATCCTTTCCATCTTCTATGTCCATAAATATACTATCACCTTCACCTAACTTTGCAGTTATAATTTCTTCTGCTAAAGCATCTTCAATATACTTTTGTATCGCTCTTTTAAGTGGTCTTGCACCATATTCTTTATCAAAGCCTTTTTCGCTTATAAAATCTTTTGCTTTATCACTTAATTTAAGATCATATCCTAAACTGCTGATACGTAAATAAAGTTTTTCAAGTTCAATATCAATGATTTTGTGAATTTCTGCACGGTCTAGCGCATTAAATATAACAACATCATCAACACGGTTAAGAAATTCTGGAGCAAATGCTTTTTTAAGAGCATTTTGAATTATGCTTCTGGTATTGTCGTCCGCTTGATTTTTTCTTGCAGCGGTTCCAAAACCTACTCCTTGTCCAAAATCTTTTATTTTACGTGCGCCAATATTTGAAGTCATAATAATTACCGTATTTCTAAAGTCTATTTTACGACCTAAAGAATCAGTAAGATATCCATCATCTAAAACTTGCAGTAACATATTAAACACATCTGGGTGTGCTTTTTCTATCTCATCTAAAAGAATAACAGAATATGGTTTTCTGCGTACTTTTTCAGTAAGCTGACCACCTTCTTCATATCCTACATATCCCGGAGGTGCACCTATTAATCTTGAAACAGCAAATTTTTCCATGTACTCACTCATATCAATTCGTATAAGTGAATCTTCATTGTCAAAAAGTTCTGTAGCTAAGATCTTTGCAAGCTGCGTTTTACCTACTCCAGTCTGACCTAAGAATATAAAGGAACCTATTGGTTTTTGAGGGTCTTTAAGCCCAGCTCGATTACGCTGAATAGCTTTTGCGACTTTTGCAACAGCATCATCCTGCCCTATTACTTTAGATTTAATAGAAGATGGCAATTCTGCCAACTTATTACTTTCTGTCTTGGCAATACGATTAACAGGAATTCCAGACATCATAGAAACAACATCAGCTACATTATCTTCTGTTACCGTTTCTTTATGCTGTTTAGAATCTTCTTCCCATCTTTCTTGAGCTATGGCCAATTCCTTCTCTATATTCTTTTCATCATCACGCAATTTTGCAGCTTCTTCGTATTTCTGTTTTTTAACAACAGAGTTTTTACGCTCACGAACCTCTTCCAACTGGCGTTCTAAGTCTAAGATTTTCTTAGGAACATCAATGTTTATAATATGTACTCTCGATCCTGCTTCATCCAAAGCATCAATTGCTTTGTCTGGCAAAAATCTGTCTGTCATATATCTACTTGTAAGTTTTACACAAGCCGTAATGGCTTCTGGAGTGTAAACCACATTGTGATGATCTTCATACTTATCTTTAATATTCTGAAGAATCTCGATAGTTTCATCTATCGTGGTAGGTTCAACTATCACTTTTTGAAAACGTCGCTCTAATGCACCGTCTTTTTCAATATATTGTCTGTACTCATCTAAGGTAGTAGCACCAATACATTGTATCTCGCCTCTAGCTAAGGCAGGTTTGAACATATTACTTGCATCTAAGGAACCAGTAGCTCCACCTGCACCTACAATTGTATGAATTTCGTCAATAAAAAGAATAATATCATCATTCTTTTCTAGCTCATTCATAACCGCTTTCATGCGCTCTTCGAACTGTCCACGGTATTTTGTACCAGCAACAAGACTTGCCAAATCTAAAGTTACAACCCGCTTATCAAAAAGAATACGTGAAACCTTTCGCTTTATAATTCTTAAAGCAAGGCCTTCTGCTATTGCAGATTTACCTACTCCAGGTTCACCTATTAATAGGGGGTTATTTTTCTTTCTTCGGCTAAGAATTTGAGATACACGTTCAATTTCTTTTTCCCGACCCACAACTGGATCAAGTTTATCCTCCTCTGCCATTGCAGTTAAGTCTCTACCAAAATTATCTAAAACAGGTGTTTTAGACTTTTTATTGGTTTTATTGCCGGGGGTATTAAATGGGTTCTCCTTAGAAGATTCTGTACTAGAATCATCATCACTAAAGGATTCATCTTTAATTGGGTCTATATAATCGTCATCACTCGTCATCATAAGCTTAAATTGGTCTTTAACATTATCATAATCTACTTTGAGCTTATTGAGTAATTTAGTTGTGGGGTCATTCTCATTACGCAATACACAAAGCAAAAGATGAGCGGTATTAATAGAAGAACTCTGGAAAAGTTTAGCTTCCAGAAACGTTGTCTTTAAAGCGCGTTCTGCCTGTCTGGTAAGATGTAGATTTTTTTTCTCATTACTTCCCAAAACAGAATTAGGATTAGCAGGGCTTAGAATTTCAACCTTTCTGCGTAGATGATTTAAATCTACATCCAGGGCTTGTAAAATTTCTATTGCTTTACCACTTCCATCTCGTAATAGACCAAGCATTAAATGCTCAGTTCCTATAAAATCGTGACCTAGGCGCAGAGCCTCCTCTTTGCTATAGGCGATTACGTCCTTTACTCTTGGTGAAAAATTATCATCCATAAACTTCTTCAATCTTTTCTAGGTTTTTGGGTAATATAAGTCAAAAACCGTTCCGTTACCTCATACTAGTAGTAAATAGACAAAATTACTTTAAAAGATGCAAAATATGGTGATGATACTTATTAAAAATTGAGTTAGATTATTGTTAATAAAAAGAGCTTCTTATGATACTGTAATATCCCAAAAACACAGTAAAAATGCGTAACTTGCG
>CAXBEL010000045.1:0-23761 GCA_963974735.1 uncultured Flavobacteriaceae bacterium
AAGATGGAGCGTTTCTACAATAAACAAAAAGAGAATTCTGAATATGCTAAAGTGGTAAAAAATATTCCCGTATTGGGAACTTGGGATGATCACGATTATGGTCTAAATGATGGGGGCGCGGAATTTAAACAAAAGAGGGAAAGTCAGCAGTTATTTCTCGATTTTCTCGATGTTCCTAAAGATGATTCGAGAAGAGATAGGGAAGGGGTTTATTTTTCAGAAGATTATTCTGTTTCTGGGGAGACAATTAAAATAATCATCCTTGATACCCGGTATTTTAGAACACCATTAACTGATGCTAAACAAAAAGGAAAACGTTACAAACCCAATCCTTATGGCGAGGGTACTATCCTTGGGAAAGCCCAATGGGACTGGTTAGATGATGAACTAACCGGCAGCAAAGCAGATTATAATGTTATAATGAGCAGTATCCAATATTTAAGTGAGGAACACGGATTTGAAACCTGGGGAAATTATCCTCATGAGAAGGATAAGTTTGAAAAGCTTTTAACCAGGTCGCAAGCCAAGAATGTAATTATTTTAAGTGGTGACCGTCATATTTCAGAATTTTCTAAAAAGAATATTGAAGCATTAAACTACCCGCTAATAGACTTTACAAGTAGTGGGCTTACGCATTCTTATTCTAATTTTGATGGAGAGCCTAATAAATATAGAGTTGGAGATGTCGTAAGTGAGACCAGTTACGGCTTATTAAAATTTTACTTTGATAATAAACAGGTTAGATTTGAAATAGCTGGCGAAAACGGTAGGATAGTAGGAGAACTTAAGCAGGTGTACAATTAAGCTTTTTAAGGGATTAGGAAATCAAACGAAAAGGACTACTTTTGCAGCGATTTTTAAAATTATAAAATTTCGCATTAGCGAAAAAAATTAAACAAATGGCAACAAACCGAACATTTACCATGATTAAGCCCGATGCAGTAGAAAACGGGCACATAGGTGGAATTTTAGAAAAAATTACAGCATCAGGTTTTCGTATCGTAGCGTTAAAACTTACGCAGATGACAAAAGCTGACGCAGAAGAGTTTTATGCAGTACACAATGAGCGTCCATTTTTTGGCGAATTGGTAGAATTTATGACTCGTGGTCCTATCGTAGCAGCAGTATTGGAAAAAGAAAACGCTGTTGAGGATTTTCGTACCCTTATAGGTGCTACAAACCCTGCAGATGCTGCAGAAGGAACCATTCGTAAAATGTATGCTACTTCAGTAGGAGAAAATGCCGTTCATGGTAGTGACAGTGATGAAAATGCAGCTATCGAGAGTGCTTTTCATTTTTCTGGTCGTGATATGTTCTAATTGAGCTTCTCGATACTTGATAATAATAAAAATGCCACTCAAGACGAGTGGCATTTTTCATTTTAATTAAATTAAAAAATTAGCGTAGAACTAGTTTTGTAATAACATCACGTCTTAGTTCCTCATTAATATTTTTAATGATTTTTTCCTTGCCATAACCAAGCTCCTCACGCAGTACAGAAGAACTTAATTGCACTAAAAGCCTATCACCGTCCAGTTTTATCTGTGTGGTATATTTTGAAATAGCGGGCCCCATAACAGCTTGCCAGGCTTCAGCTACATTTACTTTATCAATTCCTTTCTGTAGTTTGTTTTCTTCTACAAATGATCCCAATAAATCTCTTATAGATTTAGGATCTGCGTCTCTTTTTGCCATCAATCTGTAATATTTATTATTTGATATTTTTTATAAGTATAAACTGCACCTAGTGAATTTTTCACTTTTAGCTCTTCTCCATCAGCCTTTAGAACTGTTTCCATCCACTCGTCATAAGGAGTAGTGTAGTACATTCTCAAACTGTCATTTTCAATTTGTACTCTAATTTGTTCTTTGTCCTTGTTTGTAGTGAATTTGCCATCAATACGAGGTAAGACTTTTACACGATAGCCTGTAGAGTCTTTTAAGTTAATATAATCTATGCTCTCATTTATTTTATATTCAACTTTCTTGCCATAGGGAGTTTCAACCTTTTTAATTTCCCAATATCCTGAAAGATTTGCAAACTGCTCTTTAGGATTATTTTTACTGCAAGAAATTAATAAGTTAGTCGATATGAGTATTATAGGTAATAACTTTTTCAAAGTTTAAATATTTTATAAGATTGATGAATTTCTTTCACAATTGCTTCCGTTCGCTCTGGATGCGTATCACTTATGAATAGTTGTCCAAAATTTTTATTGTTGACCAATTCTATAATTTGAGTAACCCTATTTTCATCCAATTTATCAAAGATGTCGTCTAGTAATAGGAGGGGAGTGGTGCCACTCACTTTCTTCATAAAATCAAATTGTGCTAATTTAAGAGCAATCAGATAGGATTTTTGCTGACCTTGACTACCAAATTTCTTAACCGGATGCCCTTCAATTTTAAAGCTCAGATCGTCTTTATGAGTTCCTACGCTGGTATATTGAAGCATTCGATCCTTAGGCAAGGCTTCAGTAAATAACTGAGACAAAGGCTTCTCATGAAGCTGACTTTTATATTTTAATTGAACTTCTTCTCTATCACCGCTTATGGCTGCATAACGTTCTTGAAAAATAGGAGAGAACTGCTCTGTAAAATCCTTTCGCTTCGCATAAATTTTTACACCTAAAGCAGACATCTGGTCATTATAAATAGAAAGGGTAGCTGCATCGTAAGTCTGATTTGCAGCAAAATATTTTAATAATGCGTTACGCTGGGAAAGTACTTTATTGTAGGAAATTAAATCGTGTAAATATTCTTTATCACTTTGTGATATGACGTTATCCATAAATTTTCTACGGGTTTCGCTTCCTTCAATAATTAAATCTCGGTCTGCCGGAGAAATAATAACCAGCGGTAAAAAACCAATGTGTTCTGAAAATCGCTCATAAGCTTTACCATTACGCTTTATAACTTTCTTATTACCCCTTTTTGCACTTATAATAACTTTTTCTTCCCTATCATTTTTATGATAAAGACCCTCTATCACAAAAAAGTCTGAATTGTGGTTAATGTTCTGAACTGTAATGGGGTTGAAGTAACTTTTCCCAAATGAAAGATGGTAGATAGCATCTAAAACATTAGTTTTTCCAACACCGTTATTTCCGACAAAACAATTAATTTTTGAGTCGAGTTCAAAGGATTGAGATTCAAAATTTTTATAATTAATAAGCGAAAGTGCTTTAAGGATCATAGAAGAAAATGCAGGTTATTAAATGGTAAATATATGTAAATGAGGTGTTTAAAAAATTAAACCAGAACATGCAAAATATTGAAAAATAACAAAACAATAGCCTATTAATATTGAATAAAAATTTTATTTTTGCGCCCAACAAAAGTTTAAGTATGGCTACATATAAGAAAAGAGGTTATAAGCCCAAAACCAAAGTAGAGCAGGAAGAAGTAGAGAAAGATGAAAGCACAACCGCAGAGGTTTTTTCATCACTTGATGAAGGTGCTAACAGAACAGAGGAGTGGGTTGAGAAAAACCAAAAAAATATTTTTATAATAGTAGGTATTGTTGCTGTTGCAGTATTGGCATATTTAGGATATCAAAAGTTTATTCAAGGTCCTAAGGAATTGGAAGCCTCTAATGAAATGTTTCAGGCTCAAAATTATTTTAATGATGCTGTTAACGGTGCTGCCGCTAAAGATTCTCTTTACACTCTTTCTCTTAATGGAGGTGAGGGCAAATATGGTTTTATAGATATCATCGATAACTATGGTAGTACCAAAGCCGGGAATTTAGCACACTATTACGCAGGTATGGCTTATTTAAACACTAAGAAGTACCAAGAAGCTATTGACCAATTGGAAGATTTTGAAAGTGATGATGAGATTCTTGCACCATTGGCAAAAGGAGCTATAGGTGATGCTTTTATGCAACTGGATCAACCAGAAGAAGCTTTAGGATATTATGAGGATGCTGCTAAGCTTAGGGATAATAAATTTACTAGCCCCAGATTCTTGCTTAAAGCAAGTATTACTGCAATAGAATTGGGTCAAAAAGACAAAGCTGTAAAAATGCTTAACCGTATTAAGGATCAGTATGGCAGTTCTAATGAAGCTAAAGAAGTTGATCTTTATCTAGGTATGGCTCAAGCTTCAAACTAAAATAAATCATTATGGCGACAACAAATCTGTCGGCTTACGATAAAACAACAATCCCAAACGCGAAGAACTTTCGGTTTGGGATTGTTGTTTCAGAATGGAATTCAGAAATAACCGAAGGACTTTTTCAAGGTGCTTTTGATGCTTTTTTAGATTGCGGTGCCATAAAGGAAAACATTGTCCGCTGGAATGTTCCCGGCAGTTTTGAATTAATTTACGGCTGTAAAAAAATGCAACAGAGTTATGATATGCTTGATGCTGTCATCGCTGTAGGAAGTGTTATACAGGGACAGACAAAGCATTTTGATTTTGTTTGTGACGGTGTGACACAGGGTATTAAAGACCTAAATGTTCAAAATGACATTCCGGTTATTTTTTGTGTACTTACTGATAATAACATGCAGCAGGCCATTGACAGAAGTGGTGGTAAGCACGGCAACAAGGGTACTGAAGCTGCAATTGCCGCTATAAAAATGGCGCAACTGCGCAAAGAAGCTAAGTTCTAGGACGGGACGGGTAAAGCTGGAACACTTTTTGATTCCTTAGTTGTGAACCATTTCAGTATGATTTGGTGTATTTATTCGTAAATTTGAATCACAAATAAAGAAAGGAGCTTGCCGTGAAAATTAATTTTATAAAACAACGTCCCAATTCCCGCTTTAATTATACGCCTCGTTATTATGAGGGCAAAGATTTAGGTAATCCATACGACTTCGATTCGAAGTTTTCTAAGTATAAAGAAGCAACTAATGCGAATGATTTTAGAGCGCATTGGTCAGAGGCACGTAAGGCTAGCCGAAACCGTAAAAACCGGGGGATAAATAGAACGATTCTTTACATTGTAATTATACTACTCTTCTTATTTTTGTATATAATCGATTTTGACCTTTCTATTTTCCGTCAACCCAGATAAATGGCAGATATCATAAAGCTTTTACCCGATCACGTAGCAAATCAGATCGCTGCGGGAGAAGTCGTGCAGCGCCCGGCCTCAGTTGTGAAAGAACTTCTTGAAAACGCTATAGACGCAGGTGCTTCTCAGATAAAACTCATAATAAAAAATGCCGGAAAAACCCTTATTCAAGTAATTGATGATGGCAAGGGAATGAGTGATACAGATGCCCGACTTAGTTTTGAACGTCATGCTACATCAAAAATAAGTTCGGCAGATGATCTGTTTGGACTGCATACTAAAGGTTTTAGGGGAGAAGCTTTAGCTTCAATTGCCGCTGTTGCTCACGTTGAATTAAAAACCAGGCCAGAAGGTGAAGAAGTAGGAACTCGAATAGAAATAGAGGGAAGTGAAATAAAATCTCAAGAAATTGCCGCTACAATTAAAGGTACATCCATCTCGGTAAAAAATCTCTTTTTTAATATTCCTGCGCGACGAAATTTTTTAAAGTCGGATAGTGTTGAACTTCGGCACATAATTGACGAATTTCATCGGGTGGCATTGGCTCACGAAGATTTAACCTTCATCATGTATAACAATGATGGAGAACTTTTTAATCTGCCAGCAAGTAATAAACGCCAACGAATAGTTACAATTTTTGGTTCAAAAACGAATGAGAAATTGGTGCCTGTAAACGAAGACACTGAAATTGTCGATATAACAGGTTTTATTGTAAAACCGGAGTTTGCAAAGAAGACAAAAGGAGAACAGTATTTTTTTGTAAACGATCGTTTTATAAAACATGCTTATCTTAATCACGCTGTTTCGGCAGCTTTTGATGGTTTATTGCAAGATCGTGCACGAGCGAGCTATTTTTTATATCTAAAAGTGGATCCCAAAACTATAGATATAAATATTCATCCTACAAAAACAGAAGTGAAATTTGAGGATGAGCATGCTATTTATACCTTATTGCGGGCTGCAGTAAAACATAGTCTGGGACAGTTTAATATTGCTCCGGTTATAGATTTTGATAGGGATACTAATTTTGATACTCCATATTCTTATAAAAATAAAAATGCACAGCCTCCCAGGGTAGAGGTTGATCGCCACTTTAATCCTTTTGAAACTGTTGATAAAAAACCGACAAGCAGCAGATCGATTGGTTATGAAAAGCCAAAAGCTGCGGGATGGGAGAATATTTATGAAGGGCTTCAGCAAAAAAGGGCTTCAGGTGGTAATTCCTTTAGTCAGGTTCAGATAGAAAGTGATGATCAAACGGAAACTATTTTTGAAGAAAGAGAGAGCAAAGGAAATATAAACACCATAGAGAATCAGAGTCAATCTGCCAGTACCTACCAACTTCATCATAAATATTTAGTAAGTACGATAAAAAGCGGAATGGTGGTTATAGATCAGCACCGGGCTCATCAGCGAATTCTTTATGAAGAGTTATTAAAAAATATTACGGTTAAAGAATCTGTAAGTCAACAGTTGTTGTTTCCATTAATGTTGGAATATTCTGCAACAGAGATGGCAGTTTTTGGTCAATTAAAGGAGTCTCTGGAAAACACGGGATTTGTACTCAATATTCATAAGGATAATCTTTTAGAAATATCGGGAATTCCTTCAAGTATACAGGAGAGCGAGGTATCCATTGTTTTAGAACAATTATTAAGTGATGTTCAACATGAAGTTCCAGATATAGGGTTTAGCCAAACAGATGTTCTGGCAAAAAGTATGGCAAAGAGTATGGCAGTTCGTACGGGTGAAAAACTAGATGAATTGTCTCGGGATCATCTTGTAAATAGACTCTTTGCATGTAAGGAACCTTCACTTTCACCGTTTAATAAAAAAACGTTCATCACGGTAACCGTAGATGAACTCGATAGAAAATTTAGTCTTTAAAATGCTGTTAACCTCCTAATTGGTGCAGTAAGAAACATATTTAATGGGAAGAATAACCGAAACAGTAAAAATTCTATTAATAATCAATGTGATTTTTTACTTGGGATCACAATTTTTATTGCCTAATGCAGTCCAACTTTTTGGGCTTTGGTTTCCCGAAAACCCCAATTTTCATTTCTGGCAGCCTATCACGCATATGTTTATGCACGACCAGAGTAGTATTTTTCATATTCTTTTTAATATGTATGCTTTATGGGCTTTTGGTAGTCCCATTGAACAGATGCTCGGAAAGGCAAAATTCATTTTCTTTTATCTTTCCGCAGGGCTAGGAGCTGCGTTAATACATACATTGGTCGCTTATTATCAATTTCAATCAGGATATGATGCTTTAATCTCCGCCGGATTGAGTCCGGGAGAAATTACCGAAATGCTGAACAAAGCATTTACTAACATCATGCAGACTGGACAATATTCATTTCCTAATATAGAGCAAGCCGATAAAGTACAGGGTATGATTGAAGCTTTTGCTGTTTCTGCAGTAGGGGCTTCTGGAGCAATATATGGTATTCTCGTTGCTTTTGGGATGATGTTTCCCAATGTAGAATTATTCCTGATTTTCGTTCCGATTCCTATTAAGGCCAAATTTTTTATTCCGGCTTTAATTCTGCTTGATTTATTTTCGGGTTTGACAGGATTTTCTTTATTTGGTCAAAACATCGCAAATTTTGCTCACATCGGCGGTGCTTTGTTTGGGTTTATAATGATGTGGTATTGGAAGAAAAATAGTTTTAATGATAAACGCTGGTATTAACTATGGCTGCTAATAACCTTAGCTATCAATTTAAAACAGCAAACATTGTAATTAAGCTTATTGCTATCAATGTTGTTGTATATATAGGGGTATTGCTACTCTCTTGGATTTTTAGATTTTCTCAGGATTATATGATGCAGTGGTTTGTACTGCCGGGTCAACTGGGCGATTTTATATTGCAACCGTGGTCTTTACTTACCTATGCATTTTTACATTTTGACTTTTGGCATATTTTCTGGAATATGCTGGTG
The DNA here is from genome assembly GCA_963974735.1 of uncultured Flavobacteriaceae bacterium. Taxonomy (GTDB): domain Bacteria; phylum Bacteroidota; class Bacteroidia; order Flavobacteriales; family Flavobacteriaceae; genus Leeuwenhoekiella. The sequence continues at coordinate 7,976 of CAXBEL010000045.1, forward strand.
ATGTACTGGTTTGGAAATATTGTTTTAAACCTGTTTACTGAAAAACGCTTTCTTACAGTTTACCTTCTGGGCGCAATGGCGGGCGGATTGCTTTTTATGATAGGTTACAATTTGTTTCCCGTTCTAATAAATAGTAGAGCTTTTCTTCTAGGTGCGTCTGGAGCGATTACCGCGATAATGATTTTTATAGCCACATACACGCCTAATACAGAAGTGCGGATTATTTTCTTTAATGTGAAACTGTGGCAAATAGGGCTGTTTGTAGTTCTGGTCGATCTTATACAGATACCAGAATCAAATAATGCTGGCGGACTTTTAGCACATCTGGGAGGAGCTATTTTTGGTTATGTATATGCACAACAATTGGCTAAAGGCAATGATATAGGATTATGGTGGGAAAGAACAATTGATAGTCTTGTTGCTTATTTTAAAAGAAAACCGAAATCAGCATCTATGAAGACGGTTTATAGGAAAAAAAAGGAGCCTTCTGTTACTTCGTCTGTGAGAAATAATACTCTTTCAAAAACAGAACAGCAGCATAAAATAGACAACATCCTTGATAAGATAAGTAAAAGTGGCTATGAAAGCCTTTCTAAACAAGAGAAGGACTTTTTATTTAAGGCCGGTAAAGATAATTAATGAAAAATCTGGGATTCTTTAATAAGCTGGTTTTTCTTTTAAATAGTCTTTTTGCTTTTCTTTTGTTAGTGGGTTATTTGCTACCATTTATCCCTCCTAAGGTTTTCCCTACCCTCTCTGTTCTTACACTTGTATTACCTTTGCTCATCATTGCTAATTTAGTTTTTGCTCTTTATTGGGTTTTTCAGCTAAAAAGACAAATGTGGCTTTCTTCTATAATCCTGGTTTTGGGATTTTTTCTAAACGTTACTCTATTTAAATTTTCTGATTCTAAAGAAAACCAAACAAAAGATGGATTGCGCATATTGAGCTATAACGTTCATATGTTTACTAAAGAAGAAAAAAAGAAAGCTTATAATGTTTCAGATTCCATTTGGTCTTTTGTAAAGGGAGAAGATCCTGATATAGTATGTTTTCAAGAATTTTCTTCAGCAAATTTTAAACCGCATTCTGACTATAGATATTCTTATCAAAAGCTTCGAGGGGGCTCAAATAATTTTGGTCAGGCCATTTTCTCAAAACATGAAATAATTAATAAAGGATCTCTTGAGTTTCCTAATACGGGCAATAATATAATTTTTGCAGACATTGTAAGGAAAAAAGACACCATAAGAATTTATAATATTCATATGCAATCCCTTGCTCTTAGTCCTCGTATCTCTGGACTCCAACAGGAAAATAAGAAGCGGTTGCTTAGTAGGCTGGGAGAAGCTTTTAAGAAACAGCAAGACCAAACAGAGATATTCTTAAAGCATGAAGCAAAATGTCCTTATACAAAAGTTCTTGCGGGTGATTTTAATAATACCATATTTTCTCACGCCTACAATAAAATAAGGGGAGATAAGAAAGATGCCTTTGCAGAAGCAGGTTCTTGGTTTGGAAGAACTTTTATATTCGATTTTATACCCTTAAGAATAGACTTTATATTAGTGGATCAGGAAATTGAAGTTTTAAACTTTAAAAATTTTAAAACCAATTATTCAGATCACTATCCAATCGAAGCCCAATTGCAATTTAAAAATTAAGCTTTAGATTCTCGAGATAATTTAAAGCGTTTGGCCCTTCATTAAAAAGCAAATCTATAATTGATAAATGCGGAATAAAGCCTTGTTTCTCCTGAAACACTTGATTGTACGCGGGAATCTCGATTTTATCTTTACGTTTAGCATCTGCAAGAAATCGAAGATCTAAAGCTTCTGGATTCTCATTATATGCTAAAGTGTTAGTTCTCTCAATTTCAACCTGCAAAGCTTCTAAAATAATGTTGATTGATGTTTCATTAAAATGCAAGAGCTTTTCATATTCTCTAGTATATAAGGGTTCAAGTTCATCTTCATAAAACTCAAAAAAGGGAGATGTACGATATGCAATTTGAATAGAGCGCCAGTGCTGACGCTGCCAGAGAAAGCTATTTTCTATTAATGCTTCAGCTGTTTTTTTATGGTCATTGCTGCTCTTGTTATGTTTAACAGGAATATTAAGAGTTAACTTACCGTTAGCAGTCGCTATGTAAATACGATTTCTATAACTCTGCTTTTGGTAATTATCATGATGTTCAAAGATTACCTTATCAGCCTGTACTATAAAGGCCATTTGCAAAATGCTAGGTAAATAAGTGGGTTGAATAAGAATAGTATTCACATGATTGGGTATAAACAATTCCAGAAGCGAATATAATATTTTGAATCAAATAGTAATATCATCTTCAATTGTAAGAAAAAACTTAATAATTCAATACTGTTTTTCTTTTAAAATATTTATTTTCAACAACCTGAAATTCAGTAGAGTAATTATATACACGGGAATATAGAGCACTTTTATATACCAAAAATTTGTTAAATAATTAATAAAGCGTACATTTGCTTATGCTTTTTATCGATTAAAAATGCATTTACATCTTTAACCCTTGAATCTGAAAAAGTCGTTTACATTTAGAATTGCATTATTTTTAATGCTCGTTTTTAGTTTGGTACGTCTTGGCTATTCACAAAGTAGTGATAAGGCAGCAACTATTAGTGAACTTGAAAATCTTCTTCAACAAAGTCTTGAGTCCACTGGTAAGATGGATTATGATATTGCGATTGAAAAAGCTGCACAATTGGTAGCTAGAGCTTCTCAAAGCAACCAAAACGACTATATCTTTTACGGTTATAATTTATTAAGTGTAAATCATATTCAGATTCAGGATAGTGTTCCGTCGCTTCAATATGCACGTCGAGCATTAGAATATGCTCAACGTACTGAAAATGATACGTTATTAGCTTGGGGTTACAACAATCTTGCAGCCGGTTTAGCTCCTAAATCTGAAACAAGAATGGAAGCCTTGGATTATTATAAGAAATCCCTGGCTATTTCCCGCCGTTTAAACACAGGCAAATTTTTAGATCCAGCACTTAATATTGCAGAACTTTATCGGGATCAAAAAAGATTTGATCAAATGCCAGCTTATTTAAGCGAGGCTGAAAACAGTCTTGATCCAGAAGAAGTTTATTACGATGATCCCAGAATTTACCTAGATATTTTATGGGGTGATTATTATAGGGGAGTGGATCAACCCGCTCAGAGTGCTCTTTTTTATGAAAGGGCATATAACCATATAGAAAAGGATAGTATACGTTTTTTGGCAACAGATCTTTATGATAGATATTCTAATTTTTTAGCTGAAAATGGGGAATATTCTAAGGCTTATATGGTGCAGCAGAAATATCAAAAATATTATGCTGAGACAGAACGTATTAATGATCAAGAGACTGTACAGTTGGCTAAGGCTCACGCAGAAGCACAAGAACTGAAAAGGCAACGTAACGAAGCTGAATTAAAACAGGAATTGGCAGATCAAAATCTGGAACGCAAAAAAATGCAGTCTTTGTTACTGGGATCTATTTTAGGAATGCTACTCATTTTTATCACTTACCTTTTTGTAAGTACCCGCTTGCGTCAAAATCTGATGGCAGATCTGCAAAAAAATAATAAAGAATTAAAAGCTGCCAAGATAATGGCAGAAAATAGTGTTAAGGCAAAAACAAAATTTTTCTCTACCGTTAGTCATGAGATGAGAACGCCCCTTTACGGAGTTACCGGTATCGTGTCGCTTTTAGAGCAAAGTGATCAAATTAAAGGTCATAAAGAGGACTTACGTTCTTTAAAATTTAGTGCAAATCACTTATTGGACATAATCAATGATCTTCTGGATATATCAAAGCTAGATAACAGAGGGTTTAAACTTGAAAAAAGACCTTTTAATGTCAAACTATTGATTGAAGAAATAATCAGTTCCTTTGACCAATATAATCTAGAGAATACTAATAAAATTCACTTTGTATATGATTCTGCAACGCCCAATTATATTATAGGGGATTCAAGAAGGATTTCTCAGGTACTTTTAAATATTCTAAGTAATGCAATGAAGTTTACCGAAAATGGTGATATCTGGCTACGACTTAAAAGTAAAAATTCAGGAGAAAAAGAATATTGCCTCAGTTTTGAGATAGAAGATAACGGAGTTGGAATAACTCCTGAGACTCAAAAAAGCGTTTTTGATGAATTTAGTCAAATCGAAAATATTAATCAAGGATCTCAACGTGGCTCAGGTTTAGGTCTCCCCATTGTAAAAAAACTATTAGATAAGATGCATTCAGATATATTTCTTAAGAGTGAACTGGGTGTGGGATCAACATTTAGTTTTGACATTAATTTTAAAGAAGCCACACTTCTTGATGTAATGGAATTTGGGTCGGGTATAGATGATCGCAATTCTGCACATTATAACCTTCTTTTATCAAACGCTTCAATTTTAATAGTTGATGACAACAAGATAAACCGCCTGGTAACTAAAAAAGTTCTTGACAAGAAAAATGTCGTTACTTCCGAAGCTGCAAGTGGGGAAGAGGCTATTAGAAAAGTGAAAAAGGGTAATTATGACTTAATTTTAATGGATATTAATATGCCAGGGCTGAATGGTTTTGAGACCACCAAAATCATACGTGAAATGGACTCTCAAATTCCTATAATTGCATTAACGGCAGCAGATGCTGTTTATATGGAAAAGGAAATCAATAATAGCGGTATGAATGGAGCTATTATTAAACCGTATAGTATGGAAGAGTTCTTAAATGTTATAATCGTTCACCTTTCTACATATAGAAAATCGGTAAGCATTTAAAATTTAATAATTTATATCTTTAAAACTAAAGTTTTAGATTAAGACCCTTCTTTTCTTTTTAATTGCCGCTGAATCTTATCGATCGCAGACTCTATCGATTTTTCTGGCTCAATAACATTATAGGCACCCCAAAAATCTGGATCAGCAAATCCTCTTGCTTCATCTACCAAAACTGTATTGGATTTATATTTGGTTTTATTTGTTACCAGATCATCTACTACATCCCTTTCCCAATCGGTAATCAGCATTTCACTGCTTATGCGATAGCGTGAATTAAATAATTTACGTTTCCAATTAACCACAAATTCCAATTGAACATTGCTGTAACCATAATACCATTTTCCATCTTTCTGTCTATAATCCACTCGGTAGGAAGCTTCAACAGGATAAACCTTAACTCTATTAGGCTTTTTACGCACAAACATAGCGCTTGCGAGATCCCGATTCTCCACATTGAGATTATAAACAGCGTTAGTAAGGGCCATTGTATTTGAATTTATGTAAAGCTTACCGTAATAAAGCGGATCTAAAACTGTGGTTTTTTGTTTAAAGCTTACAACATATATCAATTCATTGTTTATAATTGTTGACTCTGCAAACGTGAAATCATAATAGGAAAGCAGGTCTGATGTCAAAAAATATTCAGGATATTTAATTAAATCTGCATACAGCGCATTTAGAGGGCCTCCCTGCAATTTTAGAGCTATAGTATCCAATCTACTATAATCTGTGCTCTTCCTAGCTTTAAAAAGACCTACTAAATCATTACTTCCCGAGGAATAAGGTGTTTTTTTAATATTAACTACGGCCTCTGCCAAGGAGACGTTTTTATTTCTTCTTTTAATGGTTTCCCTATAAAATGCTGTCATATAAGTCTGATCCTCCAGATAATTATCACCTTTACGTTTAAAACATTCTCTAACAAGTGATTCAGCACTTTTGGGACGTGTTATATTTATCTCTGCCAGTTCGGTAGCCCGGGGTTCCAATTCGATGCGCGTATTGGTTTTGCTAAATTCGGATAGAATGACCAAAAGCTTGTTATATCCTAAATAAGAAACTTCGACCTTAGCGTTGGGCATTGCTTCTGGAACTTTTAAGGAAAACTCCCCTTCAGAATTAGTTACTGTTGCAATGTTAGTGCCTTCTACTGTAAGATTGGTAAAGTTTAAAGGGTCTCCCGTCATCATATCGACTACACTCCCTTTGTACTCTATAAATTTTTCTGACTGCTCTGTTCCATCTTGTGCCAACAAGCTTAGGGAGGAACTAATTACAAATAAAATAAATAAGAATAAGTTGAAATGATTTTTTGCCTTTGGTTTTTTAAATATATTCTTTAAAGTTTTCATAGCGATAAGTATTGTAAATGTGGAAGTTGATGCAAATACTCCCTATACCAATATACAAATTTTCAAGCATTTATTTTTAATATAAATAGCTTTAGATTAAGTATATTGGCACGATTCTAGCTTAACCTAAACAATAATTAAAGAGAAGTACGTTTAAAAGCATTAAACCTCAGTCATTAATTAGGATTTATACTATTTTCTGAAACTATTGTATAGTTTTGTCGTATCTCTATTAAATTAAAAATAAGTATCAAAGCATCTCGTAACATAGGGCCTTCAGCTATAAATATAGTACTTCTAATCATGATCTGGATTGGAGGAGGTGCCGCGTTTGCTCAGATAGATTCTAATTCTGGAGCTTTTAAAATCCCAGCTATCAGTGATACTACGGGAACTAACATACAGAATAAAGTAGATAAGAAAACCGACAATAAAATAGATTTTTCAAAATCAAATGATAAAATACCTTCTCGGTTTGAAAATGACAATACGAGCTTATCACCGTTAAACGAAAGTAATAATTCTGGCTTTTTCATGACAGATAATGAGGAGTTTGCAGATGCCGGACAGAAATATACCAAGAGTATGAAGGACCGCCAAGATTCCTTTAAAGAGGAAGCTATTACGCAACCGCATCAATTTGATCAAGATTTAGGAATATATAAAAGTGGTTCTAAGTTTGTGAAAATAATGTGCCGTGATCCTAAAGAGGTTGATGGCGATAAGGTTAGAATACTAGTAAACGATGAAGTAGTATTGTCAGAGATTACCCTAAGTGGAGAATATAGAGGTCTTAACCTAGATCTGGTAAAGGGCTTTAATAAAATTTCCTTTCAGGCATTAAACCAAGGATCATCGGGTCCTAATACAGCACAATTTGTTGTTTACGATGAGACTGGAGCAATTGTACTTTCTAAAGGGTGGGATATTTTAACAGGAGTAAAAGCAACTTTTATAGTAGTTAAAGAATAGGAAGTAATATTCTAACTCCCATTATTTTCATTTATCATCTTTAAATTAATATCATTAAAAAAGCTGTTTTAAATAAGCAACAGTGCTCATTTAAAACAGCTTTCTCAAGTTCAAGTGTCTATTTTACTTAAACTATTAGTTTAATTTATTAGCTTATTAATTTTAATATCAGCTAATTGATAAATTTAACTAACTAAAATTAGTTAACTGCTTATAAAGTTCCATCCTGTTCTTTAAGATTGTCTTTGGCGGGTCCACCTTGACTATGAAGCTTGTTTTCTTCATCATTAAGTCCTGTGCCATTTCCTTTTTTTGCTCTTTCCTGACCAGGAATATCAAGATCTTCTCCTGTAAAATCTACCTTTCTTTTTCGGTCTCGAAGTTGCTCATCAACTCCACCATCTTTATGTAAATTTTCTTCGTTAAGTATATCCCTATCCTCTTTAGTCAAATCTGGATTATACTTTTTGGTTTCTTCTTTTTTATTTTTCATAATAGTTGATTTTTATTAAATATAAAATGACTGATTGATAATGCAATGACATTTAACTGGCTATATAGAAAAAATAACAAGGTTTTAATAGTCTCTATTTAAATAGCCAGATATTATAATGTTATTTTTACCGTTAATTTAATTGATAGTTTGGAGTGTCTATAGCTCTTAAACTGCAACTCACGATGCATATTTCAACTTGAAAATAAATAAGAATAAACTGCTAAAAATACTTAAGTTTCTAGGGAAGGTTCTCTTAGGAATACTCATTTTATTTTTTCTTATCGTTCTATTTGTCCGAAGTCCTTGGGGACAAAATATTATTGTAAATAAAGTCACTTCAATCGTTTCTGAAAAAACCGATACCAAAGTTGAAATTGAAAAACTGTTTATAACATTTTCTGGGGATATTCTTCTTAAGGGTCTCTATCTTGAGGACAAAAAGGGAGATACGCTCGTTTATTCAAAATTACTAAAAGCAGATGTTCCTATCTGGCCTATAGTTAGAGGTAATGGCATTGCAATAGATGATCTGGAGTGGTCTGGAGTTCGTGCAAATGTTATACGAGAAGATTCCCTATCCGGGTTTAATTATCAATTTCTTATCGATGCCTTTGTGAGTACAGACACTACTACAACTGTTCCTGCAGATACAACTGCGCTTGATATTCAGATTGGGGATGTAAGATTGGCTGATTTTAAATTGAAGTATAATGATGCCGTTTCAGGTATGGATGCTTCAGTTAATTTAGGAAGGTTGGACGTTTCTATGAAAGAGACGAATCTTGAAGCCATGGAATTCCGTGTGGGCGACGCTTTATTGGCAGATAGTAATATTCGATATACCCAAACCAAGCCTTTACCCGAGTCTGAAGAATCTGATGAACCAACGGCAATGCCTAAATTGGCGATAGATAACCTTGCACTTCAAAACGTAAAAGCCAATTACGAATCGCTGCCAGACGGTATGCTTGCTGATGTTGATTTAGGTAATTTTTCCATTGGTGTTCCAAGAGTGGATTTGGCTGAAAATTATATTGAGATTGATCAGATTGAGCTTGGGAATACAAATATTTTATTAGAAACTACTACTAAGTCAGATTCTGTCGAAGTAGCACAAGATTCAATTACAGAGCCTACGCCTTTTGAATGGCCAGCTTTTACAGTTTCAATTAATGAAATTGACTTTGTAAATAATAATATTCGCTACTTTGTTGACGGTGCGCGACCAAAAGTGGGAACTTTTGATGCGAATGCCATACATATTGAAAATTTAGGACTTCAGGCGAATTCTATTTCTTTAAAGAATAAAAAAGCTTCACTAAACTTAGAAAACCTCGTATTTACAGAAGCTTCCGGTTTTAATCTGAAAAACTTTGGAGTCGATATAAACGCTACAGATCAAAATCTTGATATCAATAATCTTCAATTAGCATTAAACAACAACATCCTTCGTGGTGATGCCAACTTGAAATATTCTTCGTTGACTACTTTAATAGAGAATCCAGAGAACACTGCTCTCAATCTCAACCTATCCCGAATAGAAGCCGACTTACATGAGGTTTTTAGATTTCAACCCGACCTTCAAAACAATGAATATCTAAACACACTGAGTAAACATAAAATAACAGGTAATGTTAGGGCACAGGGTACTTTAAATAATATAGATATAGCAGGAATTCGATTTAATTGGGGCAACAGTACCAACATAACAGCAAATGGAACTCTTAAAAATGCTATGGATCCCAATAATCTGCAGTTTGACTTTCCGCAGTTTAAATTAGATACTAAGCGAACTGATCTTGTTCAGTTTGTAAATGAAGAAGAATTGGGCATAAGCCTTCCTGAAGAAATCCTGCTTACTGGTGATATATTGGGAAGTATGGAAAAAATTGATGCGGTTGCAGTTCTGGAAACAGGCGAAGGCAATATTGATCTTGATGGGAATGTCACATTGGGAGATGCTATTGCATTTAATGGGGATGTAAGAGTCAACGAATTGCAAGTGGGCAAAATTCTTAAAAATGAACAATTTGGTGCGCTTAATCTTACCATAAAGGCTTCAGGCCAAGGAGCTACCGTAAATGAATTGGATGCAAAAATAAACGCAACAGTCGAGAGCTTTCACTATAATGGCTATGCAATAAATAACCTGGCGCTTGATGGAACTCTAAAAAATGGAAAGGGAGATCTCCAATCAGCTTATAAAGATGAAAATCTTAATATGAATCTCAATGCGTATGTAATATTAGATTCTGTTGCCCCTTCTGCAAATGTGAAACTCAATGTTATTGGTGCTGATCTACAAGCTTTTGGGGTGTCCTCGCGTAATGTACGAGCAGCATTAAATCTAGATGCAGATTTTAAAGGCAATGGGGAGAGTTACGATGTTACTTCCACATTGTCTGAAGGCATTGCTGTCTATGATAATCAAACTTATTTGTTGGGTGATCTAAATGCCCGAGCTCATGTAACACCAGATACTACTTCAGTTAATATAACTAATAAAATGCTGAATCTGGATTTAGAATCCAATGCCAGTCCGGCGGCTTTTATGGATGCCCTCCAGCGACATTTCCAAACCTACTTGTCCAATGAGCCCAGAACGGACACCATTATAAATCCGGTTAAAATAAATGTAAGAGGAAAAGTAAGCAAAGCACCTATTCTTAATGAAGTTTTGGTAGCTAATCTAAGGGAGCTTGACACGGTAAATATTCAGATGAATTTTGATGAGAGAAAGCGCATATTAACTGCAGATGTGAATATGCCCTACATTAATTATAGCGGCAATAGACTGGATTCCCTGGCCCTTAATGTAGATTCTGATGCAGAACATCTTAATTTTTTATTGGGTTTTAATGAAATTAACGCCGGCCCGCTAGCTATTAAAAAGACGGTAATTAATGGTAATGTGGCTAATAAAAGCCTGTTGCTCGATTTTACTTCTTTTTATGAACAGGAAAAATTGCTCCATTTACAATCTGAAATAACGGCTACAAAAGATAGTCTACAAATTCATATAAATCCTGCAGAGCTCATATTGAACAAAGTAAATTGGGATATTAGACCGAACAATCAGATTACCTGGTCAAAAAATTCTCTTGAATTTACAGACTTTACATTAAGTCGCAATAATCAAAGTCTTACAGTAAATAATAAAATGCCCAATGTGCAAAAGGAGCACATAGGAGTAAATTTTGAAAACTTCACTTTAGCGAGTATTTTAAGTTATTTAAACCCAGAACAAGATTTAGCAAATGGTAAACTCAGCGGGAATTTTATAGTTCAGGATCCATTTACTAAACCCGGAATGCTCGCAGATTTAAGTATTGCTGATTTTAAAGTGATGCAAATAGATATGGGTCGCCTTAGCCTCAATGCACAATCTGGCTCCAATAATAATTATGACTTTGATCTGGATATTAAAGAAGGGAATATAGATCTAGATTTAACGGGTGGATATCAGGCGAGTGAAACCGCTGCTCAATTGGATTTAAACCTAGATTTAAACGAAGTAAAAATGAAAGCTGTTGAAGCCTTTTCTTTTGGAGAAATAACGGATGGGAATGGTAGTTTTTCAGGAAACATACAATTAAGTGGTACAACAGCAGAGCCCCAATATAGCGGTGACCTTCTATTTACTGATGCAGGATTTAAAGTGGCTAAACTTAACACTACTTTCGTGTTGCCCAATGAATCATTGCGCCTCGATAATCAAGGTTTGTACTTTAATAACTTTACCATTCAAGATCAAAACAGCAACACCTTTATTGTATCTGGAGACGTTTTGACAGAATCATTTTTAAATCCTGTTTTTGACCTTCAGTTTAAAGCTGATAATTTTCAAGTACTTGACTCAGATCAAGATGACTTCGAACTTTTTTATGGTAAGGCAAGTTTTGATGTGGATGCCAGCCTGACGGGTGATTTAGAACTGCCAAAGCTTGATTTAACACTTGATGTTGGGGAAGATACCAATGTCACTTATGTAATCCCGCCCAGTGAAGTGCAGGTCGAGTCTATGCAAGGTGTGGTTATTTTTGTTAATAAAGAAAATCCTGATGCTATTCTTACTAAAAACAATCAAAAAGAAGATTCTTATACCTTATCAGGTTTTGATATAACCGCAAGGCTTTCAATTGATGAAAACGCCATTTTCAACATAATAATTGATGAGGAGACTGGAGATAATTTTCAGGTACAGGGATCTGGAGATCTTAATTTTGCTATGTACCCTAACGGTAGAACTACACTTACAGGGCGTTATGATTTAGACAGTGGTCATTATGAGATGAGTTTATATAATCTCGTTAAACGTAGATTTGAAATTGCAGATGGAAGTAGTGTAACCTGGTCTGGTGAAATTTTTGATGCAGATCTGGATGTTAAGGCATATTATGAAGTAGAAACTTCTGCTTCTGGTCTTATGGCTGCGCAGACTTCTGGGGCTGATGTTTCTACTAGAAATAGATTTAGGCAAGAACTACCTTTTCTGGTTTATTTAAATATAGGAGGAGAAATGCTCCAGCCTAAATTATCTTTTAGTTTAGATATTACAGAAGAAGAACGTGGTGCTGTAGGTGGTCAGGTTTATGGTAGGGTACAGCAGCTCAATCAGCAGGAGAACGAATTGAACAAGCAGGTATTTTCACTCCTTGTACTAAATAGATTTTTTCCAGACTCGGGAAGTGATGGGAGTAGTGGAGGTACAGCGACAATCGCAAGGGATAACCTTAACGATGCACTGTCTGATCAACTCAATGTATTTTCAGATAAATTGCTGGGAAGTACAGGTGTGGAATTGGATTTTGGTCTAGATAGTTTTACAGATTATCAAGGTGATAGTCCACAGGAACGTACAACTTTAGACATTGCCGCTCAGAAAAAATTATTAGATGATCGGTTGATTGTTCGCGTGGGAAGTGAAGTAGATATACAAGGCAGCGGTTCTAATGATGAAGGTGAAAATCCTTTAGTAGGTAACGTGAGTTTAGAATATTTGCTTACCGAAGATGGGCGCTTCAGACTTAAAGGGTTTAGAAGAAATGAATTTCAGAATGTAATAGATGGTCAGATTATAGTAAGCGGAATTTCGCTCATTTTTACACGTGAGTTCAACAAATTTGATGAGTTGTGGCGTTCTATTTTAAACGGCAAAAAAGATGAGGACGAGACTAATAATGAAAAGAAATAAAAATATTGAATTCCAATAGAAATATATATAGAATCAGTGCTTTCCTATTTATCTGCTTGCTTCTGCAATCATGCAGTATCGAGCGTTTTATACCCGAAGGTGAACTTATTTATGAAGGAGCAACCGTTAAGGTGGAGTCTGATACTTTAGTTGAAGATCTTGATTTAATTAAAAATGAACTTGATGGAGTAGTGAGGCCAGAACCCAATAGTAAGTTTTTGGGGATGCGTCCAGGTTTATATTTTCATTATAAGGCTCAACGTGAGAAACCTGGGTTTATAAATAAGTTTTTTAATAAAAAAATAGGGGAGGAGCCTGTATATGCTTCAGATGTGCAGCCTTATGAGGTAGAGCAGATTTTATTAAATAGGCTCGAAAATAATGGTTTCTTCTATAGCAGTGCGACATCTGTAATAGAAGAAGATCCAGAAAATAAAGAAGCTAAAGCGGTTTACAACCTTCGCGTAAAGGATCCATACGTATTAAAAACCTATCAATTAGATACTGATTCTTTACTGGTATATCAGGGTATAAAAACAACTTTAGATAAAACTATAATTAAACCTGAAATGCGATTTGACCTCGGTAAAATGAAGGTGGAGCGCGACCGCATTGATACCGAACTTAAAAAGAAGGGGTATTACAATTTTAACCCTGGGTTTTTAATATTTGAGTCTGACACCAATCAATATGAAAAGAAAAATTTTGATCTTTATTTACGATTAAAAAATGATGTTCCAACAAAATCTATCGTCCCTTATAAAATAGGCCGGGTTAATGTGTATCCTAATTATACTGTAGAGCAGGATTCTATTCTGCAGGATACTACAAAGTTTGAGAATAAAAATTTCTTTCAGGATGAAGAATTTTTTCTACCAAAGAGATTAGATCCCTTTATTCTTATAGAAAAAGGACAGTATTATGATCCTGATGTTTCCAGATCTACAAGCAGACGTTTGGGGTCAATAGGGGCTTATAAATTTATTAATATCCAGTATGATGAACTGGACACCGGCGGCTCAGATAGTTTAGGACTTCTTGAAGCTAATATTTTTCTTTCGCCATTAAATAAAAGGGCAATTCGCACCGAACTACAAGCGGTTACAAAATCCAATAGTTTTTCTGGACCAACTCTCGCCCTTACATTTTCAAATAGAAATCTTTTTAAAGGAGGTGAATTGTTGAATGTTTCAGCAAAATTTGGTTACGAAGTACAGATATCTGGAGGTGATCAATCCGGATTATCAAGCATACAAGCTGGAATAAGTGCAGATTTAATTTTTCCGCGTTTATTGTTTCCCATAAGTTTTGATGAAGATTGGTTTAAGTACAACATCCCAAAAACTAAAGTAAGTCTGGGAGTGGATTATTTAAATAGGAGTCAACTTTTTAGTTTAGGATCCATTTTGGCAACTTTTGGATATACCTGGCAAGCTAACAGATATGTAACTCACGCTTTAAATCCTATCTCTCTTAATTATGTGAAATTTAGTAATACAGACGAATTTCAGGAAATTTTAGATGATAATCCATTTTTACAAAGCAGTTTTGACCAGCAGTTTATATCAGGTTTGACTTATTCCTTTACATATAATGGGATGGTAGATGTGAATAAAAGACATCAATTCTTTATTAATGCTAATTTTGATACTGCAGGTAATAGCATAAGTCTGTTCAGCGGTGGTGCAAGTGGTGATGAACCCCAAGAATTTTTAGGTCTGGAGTATGCGCAATATGCAAAAGTAGATGCAGACATGAGATATCACCTTAACCTTGGGAATGATCAGAAAATAGCAACGCGTCTATTTGCCGGTATAGGGAAACCATACGGCAATTCTGATGTCTTGCCGTATACCAAACAATATTTTTCTGGTGGCCCTTATAGTGTACGGGCATTTGGAACTCGTTCCTTAGGACCGGGAACCTACAATGCTGATGAAAACAGTACGGGAGAAACGTCGTATTTTGATCAGACAGGTAATATAAGATTGGAAGCCAATATAGAATATCGTTTCCCACTTATAAATGTAGTTAAAGGAGCATTTTTTGTAGATGCTGGGAACGTGTGGAATACAAGTGATAATGTAACTTCGATTCCTGAAGGAAAGTTTACTTCAGATTTTATAAACGAATTGGGGATAGGAGCTGGATTTGGAGTTCGGGTTGACATACAAAGTTTTGTTATAAGGTTGGATTTGGCAGCCCCATGGCACGATCCTTCACAACCTGAAGGAGAACGCTGGAATTTTGATGTTTCTAATCCTGTTCTCAATTTTGCTATAGGCTATCCATTTTAGTAGAATGGAATAATTGGAATATCTTCAAGAAGCTAAAATTGACTTAAAGTACCTTTAATCAGCTAACATTTCCCTAATTTTAATAAAGCTTGTTTACGACAAGTAAGCATTTATAAATTCTTATTAGGATGAAAAAAGTACTGATTGCCATAGATTATAACCCTACGTCTGAGCAAGTTGCTCTTCAAGGTTATGAATTATCCAAAACATTGGACGCTCAAATATGTCTTGTTCATGTAGTGGCAGATGTGCGCTACTATGGTATGCAATATCCCACCTTTATGGGGTTTGATAGTTATGAAGTGCCTTTAGATCCTAACCTTCACGGAGAAATAACCAAAGTTGCTGATAGCTTTTTAGAAACTGCTGCACAGCACTTAAATGATCCTTCAGTAAAAACACACATAGCAGAAGGAGAGACGGCCGACGCTATTTTAGACTATGCAGAAGAATGGGGGGCTTCATTAATAGTAATGGGCACTCATAGCCATGGAACCTTAGAGAAGTTCTTAGTTGGTACTGTAGCTTCAAGGGTTCTGGAACATACTAAAGTTCCTGTTTACATGATTCCTATTAAAAGGGATTAATAAGAATTTCTTCAACCTTATAATTTTTATATACTTCTTTTTTTTAGAATACTTATTCCTCTTTTTCAGAGCAGTAATGCGGTGATT
>CAXBEL010000046.1:0-23492 GCA_963974735.1 uncultured Flavobacteriaceae bacterium
TGTAGGATAACGTGTACCTAATTTGCGTGGTTCAATATCTATCTGAACTGCTTTGGACTGACCTTCTTCAGGTAAAAATTCTGAATAGGGAAAATCTGTTCCTATCATTAATAAGGTATCACAATCTGTCATTAACACATAACTGGGATGTGTACCCAATAAACCTATAGATCCTGTGACAAACGGAAGATCGTCTGGCAATACATCTTTTCCCAGAAGGGCCTTTGCCACTCCAGCGCCTAGTAGGTCTGCAACTTCTATTACTTCATCTGCAGCATTTCTGGCTCCGGAACCGATTAGAATGGCAACCTTTTCACCTTCATTTAATAGGTTAGCCGCCTGTTGAAGATCTTTTTGCTTGGGCACAATTTTAGGCGTTGTAATACCTATACCAGAATGTACCGAGCCGTGAATTCTAGGTGGTGCAGATGGAGCGTCTAACTCC
The DNA here is from genome assembly GCA_963974735.1 of uncultured Flavobacteriaceae bacterium. Classification (GTDB taxonomy): domain Bacteria; phylum Bacteroidota; class Bacteroidia; order Flavobacteriales; family Flavobacteriaceae; genus Leeuwenhoekiella. The sequence goes on from CAXBEL010000046.1 coordinate 446, forward strand.
TGCAGGTCATTAGGAAGGATAACGCATGTTACCGTCCTTTCAGAAATGGCAATACGCAGTGCGCGGTCTACCAAGTGACGTACTTGCTCGGGGACTGTGGCCATATGCACAAATTCACCGGCTACATCTTTAAATAGCGAAACAAGATCTATTTCTTGTTGGTAATCACCACCTATAGCCATTCTTGCCTGTTGCCCTACAAAGGCCACTACGGGTTGCCCATCCATTTTAGCATCGTAGAGTCCATTAAGAAGGTGAACAGCTCCCGGCCCTGATGTAGCCATACAAATACCTACCTCACCCGTAAATTTTGCATGCGCACAAGCCATAAAGGCTGCCATTTCTTCGTGCCGTGTCTGGATAAATTCAACTTTACCAGCATCTTCTGCACGATGTACACCGGCAATCAAACCATTTATTCCGTCTCCAGGATACCCATAGATTCTTTTCACACCCCAATCGTTGAGTCTTTGAAGGATAAAATCACTTACTGTTCCGCTCATGTTCTGTCTTTTTTTATTGTTTAATTTAATGCTGTCTGCTCTGGAGCTTTAGCAGCATCATTTAAAATTAACAAGGCACTGAGGCATTTTTTAATGGGTTAGGTTATATTTTTATCTCTAAAAAATGATTAAGAAAATCTTATAGTTTTGGCTTTTGTATGACAATTAACTTTGACAAAAAGTAAATTATGAAGCATTTTGGGAGAAGAAATTGGATTATTGCAGAAGGATATATACCAGAATACAGTACCGGGTCGGAGCCTGAATTTACAAGTCATGAAACGGCTTGCATTCTTAATACAGGAGATGAACCTGCAAAAATAAACATCACTATTTTTTTTAAGGATAAAGAGCCTGTGGGTCCTTATACACTTAAAGTAGAAGCTCGAAGAACCTATCACTTGAGGTTTAACGATTTAAAAGATCCTGAACCTTTGCCATTGGCAACGGACTATTCTTCAGTATTTGAGTCTGATGTTCCCGTAATTATTCAACATACGCGTCTGGACTCCCGTAAAGCAGAAAATGCCTTAATGAGTACGCTAGCTTATGGGGAATAGCCATTTAAGTATTTACCTACGATCCAGAAGTATCGGGAAAAACGAAGCCACCAAAAAGATGTAAAACAAAATTTTAGCTACTTGAGCAATTGATTCTACAATACCCCCAAAAGCAAAAATAGCTGCTATAGTAGCAAGAATGAGTAAAATAACGGTCCAACGTACTGACATATTAATTAATAGTTTAAAAGTTAGTTGCTAAAGACTACTAGAAGAAAAACATAAATTCTTCAATAAATTTATACCTATTAAGTGTACGTGCTTTTCTTCTGTTTTATTCAGAATTAAAATTAATAGGAAGGCAATTATAATAATGTCAAAAAAAGATTAATATTTAACACTAAAAATTGAAATGAGTTTTGATTTGAAGTAAATCAAATACTTTATTGCTAGTCTAAATCTTCAATAGACGTTACTATATTCAGTCCAAATTTAATCTCTAATATTTGCCTTTTTAAAATCTCATGACAGGATATGGGAATATTATTGAGTTGAATTAATTTTTGATATTCATTGAGCATGGCCCGTTCTTCTTTAACTGTCTTTTCAAAAAGGGAGTCATCGTTGTACATAGACCAGAATGATTTTAAATCCATTACCCCGCGATGAAAGACACCCATTAAACTTCCTTTTGCTGTAGGAATGCCGCCATACTTTACAATTTGAGATTTTATTTCACTAGCGGAGTTCTCCCGTCTTTTTGCCTTGTTTAAAAAGTAATTTTTCAGCTTGCGGTTATCAGTTATTTCTGCTGCTTGCTCAAATCTCTTTTGTTCATCCTTATTCAATCTTAAAAGGCCGTTTAAAGTATATTCTAAGTTTTTAAAATAATTATTCATAATAAGGTTATTTGAGTAAATCGCTGTGATTCATTTTTTAGGTATGGTTAATAGGAATAGAATAAAAGCTTTGCAGAAGCAAGAATGCGATATTTCTGACTCGGCCAACTGGAAAAGTTTCCAATTGCTTATGAGTAGCAAGAGCTTTTAATAGATTTTAAATTTGAGAAGATTGCTTAAAAACCTATAACCTCAAAAAACTAATTTATATCTTAAAAAGAACAAGGTTTAATAAATACATTTTCACTCCTAGTGATTATAACCTTTTGATTTACTACCACCCGGATTATAGAAATCACCGCTATACCCTAAATTAACTACTCATCTCTAGTCTGCAATAATCATGGAGATGTTTAATTTGGATTAATTAGAAAGGTATATAACACCTGTTGTTTCGTTCAACATTTGCACATTATGCTAGTAGTTCCTTAAATTTATTTTTAGGAATCTTTGAGAACTTATAAACTGAAATGTAATAATGTGTAATATCTGTAAAATTTAAAAAATTATTAAGAATAATAATTTTTCAATAGTGTTAAACAAATAATCAATAGCATCATCAGCAGTCAATTTGTTTTATGAATTTTAACATCCAACCGACAATCTATTTATTATGAACAAAGTATCCCCTGAAGAAAATAAAGAAATTATAAGTTATCACACCCTTATAGACTTTTTAGATGGTACAACAACAGATAGCTTACAAGAAGAAATTGGTACCATAGACGATCGAGATCAAATCTATAGCAGAGAACTTAATGACGGGCTGTCCTTATTATTTTATTCTAATAAAAATGCAGCTTTTGATTTTGAAATACCTGTAGATACCTCTGCTAAAAATCCGCTCTACTTCTTTTATTCCATGTCGGGATCTTTCACTTTGACTGTTTCTAATACAGGTGTAGGTCATAAAATAAAAAGCTTTCAGGCACTTATTGTAAATTCATCCAGAAAGGAATCTTTTAATGTTTGTATGACAGCAAACTCTCCTTCAAAGATTTTTGTAATACGTATAGATAGGGAGCAGTATTTTGGAAATAACAGAAATAAGTTTGCCAGCAGACCTATCTTAGATTCCTTTCTTTCTGATTGTGGAGCCTCAAGCACCTATTTTCATAGCTGCACCCCCAATTTATTTATCGCAGATCTTATTTCTAAACTGAATAGCTATTCTAATGGAAAATTAATAGAGCCCCTCATAGTAGAAGGACAGGTAAAGCTGATTATGGGTAATATAATAAAGCAATTTATTGAGGACAAAGAGAAATTGCCATCATCTACTAAGTTAACCGATGAGGAATTGTCACGGGTACAAAAAACCGCCCAGGAAATTCAGAAAAATCCCGAAGTTAATTACAGCATACAGCTTTTAACCGCTAAAACCGGCCTTAATGCATTTAAATTACAGGAAGCCTTTAAATTTCTTTATGATAGAACAGCCGGGGATTACATTAGAAATGCTCGTCTTGAGCGGGCAGAAGTTCTTTTAAAATCCAACAATTACAACGTTTCTGAAGTTGTGTTTTATGTAGGTCTGAGCAGTAAAAGTTATTTCACTAAAATATTTAAGGAGAAATATAAATGCTGCCCCAAGGAATATCAGGAAAGTATCTTGAATATGCACGTGGGTTAAGACTACACTCCAAAGGAACAAAGAATTCAATTATTTTTAATGAAAAACACTGCCAATATATTAAGGAAATATAGACAGGATATTATTCTATCATGGGAGAAAGTGGTAAAGGAAGAAGTTGCCGCATCAAGAGCAACAAGTACCACCAGCCTCCATAACCATCTCCCTGAAGTAATCTGCGATATTTCTGATATTTTTATGCGTAAGCATAACTTTAACAATCATCTGGACGATGATAAATATGAAGAGATTATTGAACATAGTATAGATCATGGGAAAGATCGAGCCAATTCTAAATTATATACGGTAAAGCAGATAATTCACGAATACATTATCCTACATAGGATAATTTCAAAAAAACTTATAGAAGAAAATGCCTACTCTCAAGAAGTTGCTGATCTCCTAAAATATATTATGGAAACAGCTATTTTAGAGTCCGCAGGATCTTTTTCAAATTCCTTACAAGAAACGCAGGAAAAACTTATAGGTACCTTAAGTCACGATATTCGTAATCCTCTTTCTGCAGCGCAGGTTGCTTTAGAAATGTTACATCAAGATGATGATGATAAAGAATGGTTTGACAAAATGAAGACCGCAGCGGCAAGAAGCATAAAAAAGGCTCTCAATTTAATTGAAGGATTAATGGATGGAGTAACAGTAAAAGCGGGCGAGGGATTATCTATGAACTTTAAAAAACAGGATATTGTAGAGATAGTGCGTTTGCTTTATGAAGAAACAAGTGCTACGTACGTTAAAGAAGTACAGTTTGAATGTCCAGAAAAGAAAATAGTAGGTGTTTTTGATGAAATTGCTATAAGTAGATTGCTAGACAATCTCATTACCAACGCTATTAAACATGGTTCTCCTACATCGCCCATAACCATTAAAATTACAGATGGGGGGGAGGATGTTCACCTCATTGTTAAGAATGATGGTGATCCCATACCCGATCACAAAAAGGGACATATATATGATTTTTTAAATTTTAGCAATGACGGTGAGACATCTTATCGAAGTTGGGGTATGGGATTAACCTTGGTAAAATTAGTAGCTGAAGCACACGGTGGCTCTGTTAATATGGAGAGCTCACTGGATGATGGTACCACATTTACTATTGTCATAAGTAAGAATCATAATAAACCCGGTAAACGCCGGGTAAAATTGAATGATGGCATTTCCTATCTTGATTAAATTTTTTTTCAACTTCTTAAGTAGCCTCTTAAGAAGAATACAATGAGTTTCTAAAAAGAAGAGAGCGAATGGTTTAAATCAAGAGGCCATAGTCTTTTCTATATCATCTTGAACCGCCATTAGAATTAGGACCTTTTCTTTGCCAGAGCCAGCTATTTTATACTTGATTCTGATTTTATAGCTTACATCACGCTCTTCCTTATGGAAATCTCCATTGGTTCTATCAAAGCCACCATCTGCAGTATATGCAATGCTTGTTATTGTATAATCTTCGATGCTTTTAATTTTTTTGATATCATTTTTACTCCAGAGATAGTTTCTTTGGAGTCTTTTCAAACATTCAAGAAGGGAAGTGGGAGTAGTCATGGCAAATTTTTTTTAGTAAGTATTTACTTAAATTTAAGAAGGAATAGCAATCTATTTTTGCTCATTTGTTTAAAAAAATAACTTAAAAGAGCGTCTTAATAAAATTTTAGCTATTTAAAGAATCTTACAAGGAATTTTTAAATCTACCACCATGTTGTTCCTACTCCAAATAGTAGATTTAAGTGGAAAAGGTAAAGTAGAATAACTAGGGAAAGAAATTGTGCTTGTAAATCTTAAATAAAAAGAAGATATTCTATTTAGAACGATCTGAGTGAATAGAGTGCCTACTGTTTTTTCTAATAGTAGATGGAGAAAGCTGATATTTATCTTTAAATATTTTAGAAAAGTAACTTTTACTGGATAGCCCAATCATGTAAACAATTTCTGAGATTGTTATTTCTGAGTCAATCAACAGGTTTTTTGCAAGATCAAGTCTACTGTTCTGCACATAGCCATTAACAGTAGAGTTATACAGATTTTTAAAACCATCCTGCAGTTTATTTGTATTTAAACCTACAGTTTCTGCTAGCTCCTGAACCGAAATAAAATCTAAAATATTGTTATTTATTATAGTGGCAGCCTCTCTTATGCTATTGACTTCAAATTTGCGTAAAATGCTCTGGTTTGCAGGTTTACTTTTATCATCCTGATACTGCAAAATTTGAAGGGTCAGTATTTTAAAGGCCAAACTGTGCAAAAATAAGTTTCTTACAAAATTTGGGTTGGGATAATCATCTATCTCCTTTAAGAGATCTGCAAGATTTAAGCAATAATTTCCATTTTTATAATAGACATTTTTTGCTGCTACATCCCTAAATAATGCCTCTAACCCTTTGCTTAAACTTTTTAATTCACAATCCATAGAGGGCTGAAATTTTTCCCTATTTATTTCTAGACTATTAATACAGGTCCTCTTATTGGCACTAAATTGTATTATGTGAGCGTGCTCTTCACAACTGGCAATTATGGCATTCTGATATTTATCTATGGTGTGAAACTCCTTATCATTTTCAAACCTATGGCCTAAATCTCCCTCCTCACAAAATAAAAATTTAAGAGGATGAATTTTATCTACCACAAATTTTATCTCCAGATCCTCGTTAAATGTGCAGTCATATAACAAAAGCCCCATTCCCTGCTGAAAATTAATGCCCGTTATTTTGCCTTTTCCGAATTTAACCGGGATGTTTAAAGAATATTCTTCACAATTTTCCCTCACCGAGGTATTAAATTCTTGCGCCAGTCCATAGATAACTTCTTTGAGGGGTAGGGACTTAATGTGTAGGGTTTTCATTTTGGGCGCTATTATGAGTTACGCCAATGTAGTTTTTAAGATTCTTTCCCTCTAACTCATTTGTTCAAGTCTTTAACTCATATGGTATGTAAAGGCAAAAAAAATACCAGGCAATACCCCGGTACTTTCTTCTGAACAGTAATTATAAAATGAGAAAAATTACTTATTCATATGATGTGGACAGTAGTTGTTAAACTCATTTTAAACAGACTACCATCTCGATTTTTATATCAATTTTTTCATTGCAATAGTGCTATTTTATTTAATAGCCTTCTCGTTCACGCTTCCCTTAGCTAGTTCTTTAAATTTATCATCTGCTCCATATTCTTCATCTAGAGTCGTCTTTAATTTTTTTGCAATATCATTTAACCCCAATTCTTCTGCATAAGTACATACAGTGCCGTAGCCCGCAATTTCATAATGTTCTACACGTTGAGCCTGAGCAATTATTCCTGCATCTTTGACATCATCGCTTGCATCTTCATTTAAAAAACTCTCAGCCTCTTTAATCAAGCCTTGCATGGCTTTACATGTTTCACCAGTAGGCTCTATTTCCAGTTCTTCACAAACTTCTTCTATTCTTTTTTTGTGCTCCTTGGTCTCTTCTAAATGACTCTCAAATGCCTTTTTTAACTTACTGTTCTTTGCATTTTCAATCATTTTAGGCAACGCTTTGGTCAACTGATCTTCAGCACTGTATAAATCTTTTAATTGGTGTTCAAATAAATCATTTAAAGTTTTCATAGTCTTTGGTTTTTAAGTTAATACGAGTAATATTAACATTAAAACTAGCCAAATGAAGGGATAGAAATTAACCCAAAAAATTCTAAAATTAGCATTAAAGGATTTGTAGGGGTTTAAGCTTTATTAATGACTAAAGATGAGTAGATTTTATTCATCCTTTGGAAACTAAATAGATGCGTTCTTACTCTATTGCTTTATAGAAAGAGAGATAGGTTATTATCCTATTTATCGTAACTTGACGAAAACCCAACCAATAATGAACACTATTCTTGTTAAATCCCTCCCTATCAAGGATGTTATACATGATATAGCAAAGGCTCTTGATACAGATCTTATTGTAAATGAGGAGGAATATACACTTAACATCCCTAAAGTTTTAGGATCGGGTTTCATAACCGGAATTAAAATTGAAGGAGGGCTGGGGATTTTGCTCTACGATTGTCTTTTTAAAGATGATACACAAATACAGTTTAGCCTAAACGAGGTGAGTCCCCTTAAGTTTCTTTATGTGTTAGCAGGCTCCATAATACATTGTTTTGAAAATGATAAAGAGAAAGTACATAAAATTGAGCAATACCAGAGTTCTATAGTAGCAGGTAGATTGCGTCATGGACATATCTTACTTTTTAAGAAAAACCTCCACACACGCATGCACAGTTTAGAGATTGAACGTAAAAAGTTTAGGGATAAAATGAAAAGTGATATAGACAGTCTAAATAAAGACCTGAGATACCTCTTTAAAGATGTTGATGCCAAGAAACAATTTTACTTTAAAGATCATTTTAGTCTGGAACTGGCAGAATTATTTGAAGAAATGTATGAATTTGGAAAAGTAGATTTTTTAAGAAAATTGTACTTGGAGGGAATGGCCTATCAGGCATTGATCAAACAGCTTGTTCTGTATATGGATCATCAAAAAGAAGAAAGTGAACGCAGTGTGCTTAAGATATCAGAAGTGGCAAAGGTGAAAGAAGCAGTTCTTTACATAGAAAACAACTTGATAAATAATCCATCTCTTCCTAAAATTGCAGAGAAAGTGGGACTCTCCACACCAAAATTGCAAAAGGCTTTTAAAATCCTCTATCACGCTACTATAAATCAATATATACAAGAAAAACGTCTTGAAATCGCAAGAAGTCTTATACTTAATACAGATTATAATATATCAGAAATAGTCACCAAGATAGGCCTTACCAGCAACAGCTATTTTTCTAAAATTTTTAAAGAACACTACCAGGTTTCTCCATCAGAATTTAGGGAAAACAATATCGCCGCACAAAAAGAAAAGAGTTAAGAATTGTAAAGGTTAGATGTAATTTTCTTTACTATTTTATTAATGGGTTAGAATTTCCCTTAATACGTACCGAAGTCATTTTATATCTTGTTTTAATAAAATCTGGAATAATTAATTTAGTATGTCAAACTGCAATTAGCATCTATTTACATAAATTTTTATCACCATAAGAGCATTAAATAGCATATTATTGCTAGTTTCATTTGATTTATTTGCATTAAAAATGAAGTAGATGAGTAAAACCGAAGATGCACTAAAAGAACGAATTAAAGAACTTACCTGTCTCTACGAAATCTCATCTATCATTGTAAATGCAGATGAAGAGCAGATGCAAGAGACTTTAAAAGCCATTGCGTTAAGCCTTAAAAAAGGATTTCAATTTCCTAAACAGACTGAAATTGCCATAAAGACCTCCTTTGGCATTATAGCTACAGGTTCCCTTAACGAGACGTTAAACTTATGCTCCAATATAAACGTATTTAATAAGCCTAATGGAGAGATTATTGCATCTTTAAAAGATGATAAAAGCTCGTTTTTAAAGGAAGAAAAGCAATTGCTGGACAGTGTCGCCTTAAAAATAGGAAACCTTCTGGAGCGTATTGAGATACAGCAGAATGAAACCTCGCTAAAAAGACAAATGGAACGTGCTGATAGGCTTTCCATTCTTGGGGAATTGACAGCGGGTATCGCCCACGAACTCAATACACCGCTCGCCAATATCTTAGGCTTTGCAGAACTACTTAAAGAGAATTTTAATAGCAATCAGCAAGTCTATCAAGATCTTGAAAAAATCATCAGCAATGCCATATTTTCACGGGAAGTAGTTAAGAAACTGATGTTTTTTGCCTGTGAGATGCCCCAGCAAATGAAGAAGGTGAATATCGTACCAAGTATTAAAAGTGCCATCACCTTACTCGATCCTACCTTTAGAAAAAAAGAGGTAAAATACATTGTAAAAATTGAAGAAGAAGAGTTATGGCTAAAAGCAGACACCATCCAACTCACACAGATTATCTTCAATTTAATCATCAATGCCATTTATTTTTCTCCTAAAAATGGACTGGTAACCATTGAAGCACTTCAATCTAAAGATCATATACTATTAAAAATTTCAGACGAAGGAAGCGGATTGTCTGAAGAGGCGTTAGAAAAAGTATTTCAACCATTTTATACTACAAAGCCTATAGGAGAAGGGTCTGGACTGGGCTTAAGTGTAGTTCACGGCATTGTAGCAAGCCATAATGGTACTATCATAGCCGAAAACAACCCACAGAAAGGAGCAGTTTTTACGGTAAAACTCCCTAAATCTTAATTACTTTGTATGCATTATGCTACTTAAAAAAGAGAACATATTAATTGTAGATGACGATATCAATATCTTGGAGATGTTGCAACGCCACTTGCAGTCCTGGAATTATCATACGTACAAGGCAGTTTCAGTAAAAGAAGCAGTTCAAATTTTACGCGAAACAAAAATTAATCTGTTGATAACAGATTTAAAGATGCCAGAAATTGATGGTTTTGAATTGATCAAATTTGTTTCAGAGCATTATCCTAAACTACCCAAGCTAGTTGTAACTGGTTATCCCTCAGTACAAGATTCGCTTGTTGCCATAAAGTCGGGGGTGATAGAATACCTTACAAAACCATTTACTAAAGATGAATTGAGTGCTGCTGTAGATAAAGCGCTTGATATTGAAGAAGATTCTAATAGAATTTTCTCGAAAGAAGAGGTTAAAAAAGATAATGCCTACGGTGAAATTATTGGGGATTCAGAAAAAATAAATGAAGTTATACAAATCATTGAACGGGTAAAGGATAATAAAGCGACAATTTTCATCAAAGGGGAAAGTGGTACAGGGAAAGAACTCGTGGCACGGGCAATACACTATCAAGGTAAATTTTCACGAGCACCATTTATCGCTGTAAACTGTGGGGGTATTCCTGAAAACCTGTTGGAAGCAGAACTCTTTGGCTATACTAAGGGTGCTTTTACGGGAGCGGACAAAAACCGTGATGGATTCTTTCAAGCGGCTAATGGCGGAACCATTTTTCTAGACGAAATAGGCAATGCATCTAAGGCCGTGCAGACTCGATTATTACGTGTGCTTCAGGAAAAAGAAGTACTAAAAGTCGGGGCTCAAAAAGCAGAGAAAATTGATGTGCGTATAATTGCGGCAACCAATAGCGACCTAAAGAAAATGATAAAGAGGGAAAGCTTTAGGGAAGACCTTTTTTACAGACTTACGGTTGTGGAAATTAATGTCGCTCCACTAAGAGAGCGCAAAGATGATATTCCTTTATTGGCTGATAAATTTTTGTTCAAATATGGTATTGAATATAAGGACGGTTTTGTGAAAATAAGCCCAGAAGCTTTAGCTATTCTACAGCGCTATAACTGGCCTGGAAACATTAGAGAATTGGAGAATGTCATACAGCGTGCTGTAATTATGTGTGAAAAAATTGTTGAGATTGAGCATCTTCCAGATTCTTTAAAGTTTAATATAGACTTCCCTGATGATAATCTACTCACACTAAAAGAGGTAGAAAAAAAGTATATTCAAAAAGTACTTAACGCTACAGATAATAATAAAACCAAAGCTGCCGAAATTTTGGGTATTGATCGCAAAACTATACGTCAAAAACTTTCAAATTAATCATTCCGAGTGAGAGATTTTACCGCATCCGGGTAATTTTGTACCACTTCTTATTTTTGTTGCATTTTTATAATGAAGCGTCAACCCTTGGAAAACAAGGGTTTTTCTGGTTATAGGTGTTTTTAGATTTTCAATGGTACAGGCATTGCTTCTTAGTAAATAAACTAGAACAATGCTTATGAAACCCAATCCATTTAATATATGCCCCACTTGTATGCATTTGGAAACTTGTGTACTCACTGATCAAAAAAGTCAAGTTTGGTCTTGTAGTGAGTATGATGAAGAAGTAGCTCAAAAATTTGTTTTACCACAGCCTAAACAATCAGAAATCAAGGAGCTAAAAACGGAAGTTGTAACCGGCTAAATAATGACGGCTATATGATTTTAAGCATATTAAACACAGCAATAAATCAACTTATAATAAATATATAAACCTAATATAAAACCTAAAACTAAAACTATGAAAAAATATGTAATCGCAAGCCTGTTAATGTTTGGAACCCTAAGCATAGAAGCTCAGATAAACACTGATAAAGAACAGACCGTACAAGTAGGTGATATAATGGAATTAAAAGAGCCCGAATCCGGTAATTACAACTATGTCAAATTTCCTAAATCAAATTTTATAATTAAAAAAGGGGGGACTCCCAACTTGAAGGAATTGTATGGAGAAGAAGTACTTGTAGCTAAAATTAAATCCACAAAAGATGATGCTACTAAGATTAAGATAAAAAGAAAAGACGGTAAAAAATTCTTTAATGCATTTCCCAGCGTAACGGTAATCTTGCCAGATGCTCTATATGCGGGTGAAATAAAATTTAAATAAAAAAATAATCTATTGAATATGTTGACAACATTAGAACCAAAGAATTCGAAGAAGAAATTACCTTTAAGAGGGATGATGGAAAATGTGATGGAGCAATTTAACAGTGCTGCAGATCACATTGATCTTCATCCAAATATTCGTAAAATATTAAGTATTACAAATAATGAGATTTTAGTCAATTTCCCGGTAAAAATGGACAATGGACAAGTAGAAATCTTTACAGGATACCGCGTACAGCATAACAATGCATTGGGTCCCTATAAAGGTGGTTTGCGTTACCATCCTACCGTAGATATTGATGCAGCCAGAGCTCTTGCAATGTGGATGACCTGGAAAACATCTCTCGCCGGTTTGCCATACGGGGGAGGTAAAGGAGGTATTCAATTAGATCCTTCTAAATATTCTCAGGGAGAACTAGAGCGTATCACCCGGAGGTTTACGTTTGCTTTAGCAGATAATATAGGGCCAGAGCACGATATTCCTGCTCCAGATGTAAATACAAACAGTCAGACTATGGCGTGGATTGCAGATACCTATATGAGCACGCGTCCACCGGCAGAACGCAGTGCAAACCAGCATGTGGTAACGGGTAAGCCTGATGGCAGCGGCGGTCTTGAAGGGCGCGATAGAGCTACGGGATATGGGGTGTTTTTAACCATCAAATTCTGGACACAGCGCAATAATGAAACACTTGAAGGTAAAAAGTTCATCGTTCAAGGTTTTGGAAATGTAGGTTACTGGACAGCCCATTTTCTTGAAAAAGAAGGTGCAAAATTAGTGGCTGTACAAGACGCCTTGGGTAGTGTGGAAAATCAAAATGGCATTAGCGTTGAAAATCTTTCAGACTATATTAAATCCAATAATGGAAGTGTTGTTGAATTTCCAGAAGCATACGCATTAGATAAAGAAGAGTTTTTTGGCACCGAATGCGACATCTGCATCCCGGCAGCATTGGGAAATCAGATTACAAAAGACAATGCCCCAAACATTAAAGCACGTTTAATAGCTGAAGGTGCCAATGGACCTACCAATGTAGAGGGTGAGAAAATTTTATTGGAGCGCGGTATAACCATTATCCCAGACATATTGTGCAATTCTGGTGGAGTAGTAGGTAGCTATTTTGAATGGTTGCAAAAAAAGATGAAGGAATCCTTTGATAAAGTTTATGAATACTCTGATCGGGAGGCTTTAGACTTACGAACAGCAGCTTATTGCATCGCCATTAAGCGGATAGAAAAAGCGTATATACAACGAGGGATTTTTCCTTGATTTATATATAACCCTAAAAATAAAAGTAATGAAGTACGGAAGTTTAATATTAGAGAAGAAGGAGTATGTATATTTAAAAAGGATACTCAATATTTCGGGTTATACAGAAGATGTCGAAACTCAAAAGTCTGTGCAAAGACTCATTGAAGAATTAAAAAGTGCAATGATAGTAGATGAGGTGGATATACCGGGAGATATTGTTCGTTTCAACAGTTCTGTTTTGGTTTCTTCAGATAAGGGTTGGAAAAAAAACCTGCAAATTGTAATACCCACAGAGAAGGATATTAAACAAGATAAGATATCAATTCTTACTCCTATGGGTTCTGCGCTCTTTGGTTATTCAGAAGAAGATACCGTTGATTGGGAACTTCCCAATGGGAGGCAGCAACTTACCCTCGAAGTGGTATCACAGGATGAAAACCAAAAGAAAATAGAAATACCTATTTAAAAAATACTAACATGAAAGCAGTCAATACAAAAATATATAATCACGACTACGATGTAGATGTGACTCATAAAATAAATACAATAGAACTTGATAATTGGATTAATCATTTGCAATACATCAAGAAGGAACTGCGTAACCTTATTGGTTTATGCGGAGATGATTTGAGCGATAAATTAGAAGATGAAAACATCATCCAAAAATTTAAGAAGAAAGAGTCTGAAAACGATATTTTACTTAGCGCGCTACATAAATATATGATTTCAAGAGATAGCATTATTGATTGTGAAGATACACAATGCGATATGGTATATATAACCGAGCATGAAAGTTACAGACGTAGTTATTTATACCATTTAGATAAATACAGAAGATTGAAAGATGAATTTTTCAGCAAAGTGCAGGGCAAGTTTACTTTCATTAATGGAATGTCTCACAAGGACTAATTAAAATTGAATTGGAAACCACATTGATTTACAAAATTGAGGGGCATAGAAAATTATGCATAAAAAAAGATATCATAGAATTGAGTCAATGGATTGATACAATAGAAGGCATTAGTAAAGAGCTCGATCATTTAAAGTTAATTGAGAAGAAATTTATTATAGGTGGCTCTGTTCAAATTAGTCTGCAAGGATTGCGTAGAAAGAATACTTTATTAATGGGTTCACTTTGCCAATACGAACAAGAATTGATAAAAGAATTTGAATATGGGAAGCGGGAATATGATGTGACACGAGCAAAAGAACATGAAAAAAGAAGAAATCATTTTTCCGCAGTTATAGAAGAGTTCAGACAACTTAAAAAAATAATTTATTTAAATCTATCTAAATATTAATGCAGCTAAAAACTTCACGTCATGAAAAAAATTCTAATACCACTCGATTTTAAGTATAATAGATACGCTGCCATTGAATATGCAGTTAACTTTTTTAAACGTGAAGAATGTGAATTTTACTTTCTCAATACCTACACGTATGATGTGGGCGGCTTAAATGCGATACATCTGCTTCAGGCAAATGAGGATTGGTTTGAAAAACCAAAAAATGATTCTGTAGATAATTTAGGGGATGCCATTCTTAAATTCACATTTAATCATTCAAGCAGAAAACATCGATTTCATGCAATTTCTGAATGCTCAGATTTAATAGATGGCATTAAGAAAACCATAAAAGATGTCAATATAGATTTGGTGATTCTCGCAGGAAAAAATAGTATAACAAATAAAGTTGATAGATATAATAAAAGCACAATAAGAATTTTAGAAAATATAAGGGAATGTCCTGTTATGATCATTCCGCAATCTTCTAATTTGAAAAAGTGTAAAGAATTTGTACTGGTTTCCAATTTTGAAATCGAACTCCCTCAGGAAAAAATTGCAAAATGGTACGAACTCGTTAAAATAGTAAAAGGAACTGTCAAGCTTGTGGTTTTAACTGGAAAAAACCATCTTACAGCTTTACAAACAGCTAATCTTGAGAATGTTTGCTCACAGATAGAGATGCTTGCTAATGATTCTGTAGATACAGAATACCTTGAAAATGCTCATGATTTAAAGCAATTTGCCAAGAATCATTCTGAATCTATTATCTGCCTGATGGATAGAAAGCCGGATATTTGGAGAAAATATGGACTTAGCCATTCCCGAATAACCAATCTGGGGCCATTGAAAACAACACCATTAATAGCTTTACATAGATAAATAAAACTATTTTTAATTTTAAATTCAATATATTAGAATTTTTTATTGCTTTGCTAACCTAGCTGTATGCTTTCTGTTAGTCCAGAGCATATTTATATATTAAATTTAAACTAATAAAGAATAGAAAATATAACCTATGGATATTGTAAAAGAAGCAATCCAATTTGAAGAAGCAAGTATGAGCAATATGTCTACAAGTGATCGGGTGGCTGCTTCTCGGGAGGCAAAGCGACTGATTTTGGGCATTAATGAGCTATACAAGGAAACCAAGGATCCAGAATTAATGGATATAATGAAGCGCCTAACCTTAAAGAAGAAAAAAATTGAAGTCCGGTTAAAAGGAAGGCAATAGTATTTTTTGAATTATTTCAATTTATATTAAAGTGACGCTGCGTTAGAATCAAAACATGAAAAAAGTCCCTCAAATTTGAGGGACTTTTTACTAATCATGGCCTGATAAATAGTACAAGACCTTATTTTTTTAAGCTTTAGAACACTCCAATAAAGTGGCTTCCTGTTACATTTACCAACTCAGCACCTTTAGTAACTTCACTTGTCTCAGTATCTATAACATAAATATTTCCGTTTTCACCTACTGGAGCTTGTGTTACGTATATGTCATTTCCATCAACTGCAAAACCTTGGTACTGGAATAAGTAAAAATCTGGATCGTAAGGAATAGCATCAATTTTTTGCGCTGTTTTGGCTTCTAAATCTACTAAGGCAAAAAATCCTTGAGCACCTGCTACACCTTCAGCAGAACCAGCGTGACGATAAGCTACAACAGCTTTTCCATTAGCTGCAGGCCTCCAAGCAAGAATGTAAGCATCTTCTACACCCAAAGCAGCATCTAAATTAAATACATAAGAATCGTCATATTCATTGTCTGCATCAATTTTTAAGATATGAGAACCTTCAGGATCGCTTTGATTTGCTTGATAAACACTTCCGTCATAGAGAAAAGCATTGATACTACGATATCCATTGGTATTTCCGTGGCCTACTGTAGATGTAATAACCGTTGGATTTAATAATGAAGGGTAATCCAAAACAATAGTCTTAGATCCTAGAATCTCGAAGTCACTATCTCGCTCTGCGGTAGCGGGATCAAGCTTACTTAAACGCGCCCCGATATACAATTTATCTCCAGCTGCATTTAAAGTAGGCATATCGATTCTTGAAATATAATAACCGTTTGCTTCTTCTTCTGCGGTTAATGGTACACTGTGCTCTTGAAATTCTTTAATTAAAGAATTTTCCAAATCCAAAGTTACAATACCCATAGTAGCTTCTGTACGAATATATGTATCGTCTGTTGCATCATCTGGAGTACCATTATCATCAATCTCATTTTCTGTTGATACGTACACCGCAGCACCTGTCTGGTCACCGTCAAATAATTTTATCCATCTTGGAGCAGAACCCACGTAAGGAGCAATACTTATCTCAGATCCAGTTTGTACAAAGTCTTGACCACCTTCTACAGTATATTTTGAGTAATTACCACCCGTGTCTCCAGCATAACTGATGTTAAAAATGGTATTACCATCTTCTGAAGCCTGTAATCTTGCTGTTCTGTTAGAAGGCACAATGAAGCCGTTATCAAAAGGTGCAATAGATACGGTAGGATCTTTAGCCTCCTCGCTGTCAATGGCATATATTAAAGTTCCCCCGTTACCGTCTCCAGGATTATCTCCCATTCTGGCCGCAGCTACAGTAATCCATCTAGAATCTGCCTCAGTATCAGTTTCTGTTTCCGTTTCAGTTTCCGTCTGAGTGTCTGTTACACTGTCATCGGTACTGCAAGAGGCCATTAGTCCAACAATTATCGTGCTGGCAGCAAAAGTTTTAATATTCAAAAAGGTACGATTCATTTCAAATGTATTTAGTCGATTAAAATTTATTTATTGTGTAATTTAATTTTAGGTAAAAAGCTCTTCCTGGTTTTTGTACAGAAAGGTTGTCATATACAGGTTTGTCAAAGATGTTTTTAACATCAAAGCTCACCACAAAATTGTTGTTGGGGAATGCATAACTCAACCCTAAATCTTGTGCTAATTGCTCCGGAACTTTAAAAAAGTCATCTCCTACAGTGTTAGACCCTTGAGGAACCAGGTATGAAAATTCATCTGTGTAATACATGGTATAAAATAGATTTAATCGTGAGTTTTTTTGGATTAAATCTTTAAATGAATAACGTAAACTTCCATTCATTGTAAAAAATGGCGTGTTGGGAACGTCTATTTCTACCCCTCTGTTATCAATCTTTAAATCAAATTTTGAAACATTAAAGTTGAGTCCAAAATTGCTGTTGTAGTTATAATTAAATTGAGCATCTATACCTTTTGATGTCCCGCTTCCTTGATTTACGTAGAGAATTAATTCGTCATCAACATTTAACGATGTTTCTATAGGTAAACCAATTCTATCTTTAATATTTCGTGTAAAAAAATTGGTTGAAATACTAAAGTCGTGCTTTTGAATAGTAAATGTTCCTAGCCTAAAGCCGAGATTGTAGTTATTACTCTGTTCTGGATTGATACTTGAATTGGCCACTACATTGTCACCATCATTACCAAAAATTTCAGTCTCATTAGGTAAACGGATGGCTTTTTCTGCCGAGGTTAATAAAGTGATGTTGGGTATAATAGCATAAGAAAGAGCAAAGCCATATCCATCATAATTCTTATTACTGCTTACAACTTCATCTACTATTTGATTGTTTCCGTCTGTGTCTGTTTCAATAGCAGGATCAATACTTACTGTTTTTTGTTGGTAGTGCTTACCAAACAGGCTCGCTTTTAATTTGTTATCAAAAGCCTTTAATTCATAGGTTAAAGAAAATATGTTTTTATCCAAATCCCTTGTTCCTACAAATGTATTTTCTAATACTGATTGCAGCACATCGCTGTCTTCTCTATCAATCCCACTGTAAACGTGGTTCAGCAAAAATTTATGATTGTTATTTAGGGCATAAGACAAACCTGTTCTGATAGATGCAACATTTCTATTAATTTTTGCAAGCGTAGGACCGCCCTCTTGCTGGGAACCCCAGGTATATTGATATTCATTACCTCTAAAATCAATAGCTCGTTCTCCATTCCAACTATATGCCCAGGCAACAGTGTCATTTACCTGACGGTTACGTTTACCGTAATAACCATTTACATTTACATCTAGACCTTTAATAAAAAGATCTTTCTTTTTATAAGTTAGGTTTGCCAGGGCGGCATCAGATTCTAAAAATCTGCCTTTGTAAGGAGTAATGGTCATAAAAGCGCCATGTTGAACTTCTTTATAATCATCAGAACCGGTAAAGCCAACAAAAAATTGATCAGCCCATTTTACATCAGTAAAGCCTATTTGAACCATACCACCTGTAGATCTGTAGGCGTCATTAAATCTTCTGGCGGTAATAGGTGTTTGTACTCCTCCTAAACCGGTAACTACAACACTTCTACCAGAAACTTTATAATCGTTATCAGAATAATTATGAAAACCAGATGCTTTTATAGTAAATCCAGATTCTTTAAAACGATACAAGCCGTTAACACTGGCTTGGAAGGTGTTAAACGACCCATAAGAAACGGAAGCGTTGAAATTAGTACTTGACGCTTTATCAAGTACAATATTAATAGCTCCTCCAAGTGCATCATCTGCCAAGTGACCCGGAACAACACCTTTATAGACCTCAATCTGATCAATCATTGAAGGAGGAATACTGTTTAGATTAAACGAAGAACCAAATGTGGAGATAGGAATACCATCGATAAAAATACGCACAGCGCTTCCAGATAATCCATTTAATGAATATTCTACGTTTGACCCTAAACCACCATTTTGACGAATTTTAACCCCAACTGATGTGTTTAATAATTCGTTGGTTTGAATATTTCTTGCAGCGGCAGCTTTTGTATCTACCACATTAACGGCAAATCCCTTTTTTTCAATTAAAGACTTTTCAGTCTGTCCTTTTAAGTTCACTTCATCTAATTCATAGTCATCTTCATTTTTGACTAGAATGTTATGAATGAGATTAGCACCTTCTATCTTAACCTGTTCAAAATTGATAAAATTACCACTACTTATTTCCAGGTTATAAGTACCAGAAGCTAAATCTTCGAATAGATACATCCCAGAGGTATTAGATATAACTGTTTGAGACCTACTGCCAAGGGATAAAGTTATTTGTGCATCTGCCACTGAGTATCCGTTTGAATCTCTCACCGTTCCCTTAAGGTCGAATTGTCCGAAGGAAACTAATGGAAGTAACGCTAAAAGAATAAGTAGAATATATTTCATCAACCCTGTTTAGGCCGCAAATTTAGTTTTATTTAGATTAAATCCAAATAAAATTGTTTTAGTTTAAAAAAATATTTGAAGGGATTATAAAGTTTTTCAACCCTTTTCCTGAAACAATGATTCAATTCTCTATATTTTAGGATATTACAATTCTTCCATCACCAACTTATTTAAAAGACTAAAATTTAAATTTCCCCTTGATATTATCAAAAAATAAAACCTGTTGATTGTTAGATCAACAGGTTTTCGATACTTAATATAAAGTTTATTCGTCGGGATGAGAGGACGCTTCTACCTCTCTCTCAACGCAGTAAGTATAAGGGTCACATATGTTTACACCTTTTGAACTCACGATTAACTCACAATTCAAACAGTACTCATTGAATTTGCTTGACATTCGTATTAATAAATTTAAGAAATTAAATTTATGAGGCTAGGATTTAAAAAATATTTAAATAACTTTCTTAGATCAAGGATTAAGAGATTGAAATAAATAAAACTGAATGAACCATAACTCTAAAGCAAACTATCAGAAAAAGTAGAAACAGAGAAAGTTATGCGCTTGCAGTTCTCATTTATATTTAAGGGTGTTGGAAACTTCCTCAAAAATATTCGGTCTATCAGCTAGAACAATTAATATGTCTTGATCTTCGATTTTTGTCGTGCCGTTTGGAATTATATAGCTGTCATCCCTTTTGATCATAGCTATTATCGCATTTTTAGGAAAGCCTAATTCTACAATTTTCTTATCTACAGCAGAGCAGTCTGAAGTTATCCTAATTTCTGTCATTTCTGCCTTTGGATTTTCTGCCATAAGCAAATCAGTTGGGGTTAATTTTTTTGCGTTTTCTGGTAACCCTACCTTCAGCCATTTTGCAACAATGGAAAGGGTCGTTCCTTGAATTAATATGGATGTAACTGAAATGAAGAACACCACGTTAAAAATCATATGCGCCTTATCAATGCCCGCCAAAAGTGGGTAAGTAGCAAAAACAATCGGGACCGCACCACGCAGTCCTACCCAGGAAATGTAAAACCGACGTCTCAGTTTCATCTTGAAAAACATAAGGCTAAGAAGTACTCCTATAGGGCGAGCAATAAATATCAGGAACACTGAAATGAGGAGTCCAATACCCATATAAGGGATGATTTGAGAAGGAAAAACGAGTAAACCTAAAGTGAGAAACAGGACAATTTGCATTAGCCAAGCCAAACCATCAAACATTTTTAAAATGGTTTTTTTATGTATAAGGTTTTGATTACCTAAATATACCGAACAAATGTAAATAGCAAGAAAGCCGTTACCCCCCATAAAATCTGTAGCTGAAAATGTAGTGAACATTAGAGCAATAACCAAAACGGGATAAAGCCCTTCAAAGTCAAGTTTTATTTTGTTAATGATGAATTTGCTAATTATTCCAAAGGCAAAACCCGCAATACCTCCCAGAATCATTTGTAGCAAAAATACCGGGATTATAGATATTAAATTTTTACCTTGATTTAAAACTAATGTAAGAAATGCAATAGTCAGCACATATGCCATTGGGTCATTACTACCGCTTTCTAATTCTAAAGTCGGTCTTAGGTTAGTTTTTAAAGCAAGGCTTTTTGAACGTAGAATTGAAAATACGGCTGCAGCATCTGTTGACGATACAATAGAACCCAATAAGAGACTTTCATAAATAGTAAAGTCAGTAACAAGCCATACAAAAGCGCCCAGAGAAATTGCTGTCAGTAGAACCCCTAATGTTGATAATGCAATTCCTTCGCTAAGAATAGGTTTAACAGCTTTCCAGTTGGTATCAAGACCGCCAGAAAACAAAATGAAATTTAGGGATATTATGCCGATGAATTGAGCCAGTTTTGGATCGTCAAAATGGATACCACCAATGCCGTCAGAACCGGCCAACATTCCAATTGCCAAAAAGAGCAGTAAGGTGGGAACACCAAATTTGTAGGAAGTCTTACCTGCAAAAATACTTACGAGCAATAATAAAGATCCTACAAGGAGGATATTTTCAATCGTTAAATTCATTGTATTTCTTCTTAAAACTAGGGCAAGTCAGATAGGCAAATTATTTAGATGGAAAATTGAAGGCATACCAAAAACAGAGATTCTTCTACAATTTTTCATTTACCAATTTAAAATACTAGATTAAATAATAGAACCACATATTCTTAGCTATAATTGATATCAGAGCAAACATTAAAAATAAAAAAGCGATTTTATATTCTTGGTCGAATTATTTGATACGTACAGCTTGGGTGGTAAATGAAAGACCTTGTTGACTCATCGTTGAGCTCATTATTCCTTCGAATAAAGGTTCTGGGCAGCTTTTTGGTATTTTCCACTCAAACATAAAATTTGAACCTGTTCCCCCAGTTGTGTCCGATTCATCGATGATTATCTCGGTGGTTTCCAATGGAGCTAAAAATATGGGCCGGTCAAAATATTTTCGTATTGATTTGCCATGAGTGTCATAATATTCAGCTTTTAGAATATAAATCGTATCTGAATCACTGGTATTTCTTAAACTTACCATTGCTGTTAAGTTGTGAGTTTTATGTTCTGAAAGACTATAAATCTGTGAATAAATAGAAAGATAAGATTTCCCCAATTCAAGCGAATCTTCTGTATTTATGATAGCGGTTCGTTTTGTCCAGTTTTCTGGGTTAATCGAACTAACTTCTTTTTTTTCGTTACAACTGGAAATAAAAAGCAGTATTAATAATGATAAATAACTTTTTTTCATTCTGGTGTATTTAAAGTTTAGTACCGATAAGTTTTAGATCACAATATACTTTTTTGTTTTAAAAATTCTATTTATTTGACATGTCTTTGATCCAAATAAATTTTATCTCAAAAATGAATGAGCCTGTTTCATTAAATTTTCGCTTCCGCAATAAAAGGGAACGCGTTGGTGA
Source organism: uncultured Flavobacteriaceae bacterium (assembly GCA_963974735.1). Classification (GTDB taxonomy): domain Bacteria; phylum Bacteroidota; class Bacteroidia; order Flavobacteriales; family Flavobacteriaceae; genus Leeuwenhoekiella. The sequence continues at coordinate 22,996 of CAXBEL010000046.1, forward strand.
AGCTGGGTTGGCTGCAGATCAAGAATTCTTTCAAGACCGTTGCTAGATACTCCTCCAGCTTGTTCAGTGATAAATGCTATAGGATTGCATTCATAAAGAAGACGTAATTTCCCTTCTGGTGCGGTAGTTCCCTGAGGATAAAAATAGATGCCTCCTAGGAGCATATTCCTATGAAAATCGGCTACCAGGGAGCCTGTATAACGTGATGTAAAGGGGCGACCTTCGGCTTCATTGATTTCCTGCATCCAGCGAATCAGTTTTTTTACGCCATCAGGAAAGTGGATATAGTTACCTTCATTAACAGAATATATTTTACCTATTTTAGGAATTTGAATATTGGGATGCGACAGGAAGAATGATCCTATACCGGGATCAAATGTAAAGCCGTTAACCCCATTACCAGAAGTATAAACTAAAATTGTCGAGGTTCCATAAATAAGATAGCCCGCAGCAACCTGTTGATTACCGGGCTGAAGAAAATCCTCTAGTGTGGCGGG
>CAXBEL010000047.1:0-22481 GCA_963974735.1 uncultured Flavobacteriaceae bacterium
ATCATTGAGGTTACGCCCCAAACCGTTATAATCCAGACCGTACCCTACAATAAAATCATTAGGTATCTCTAAACCAAAATATTCTACTTTATACTCTTTAGTGTAAGCTTCCGGCTTATAGAACAAGGTGGCAACTCGATATCTAGAAGCACCACTGTTAGAAAGCATTAAAAGAAGGGTTTCTATGGTATTACCACTATCTACGATATCTTCTACTACAATAACCTCGCGATCTTCTAAATCCATATCCAGCGGAATATGCGACATTACATTTCCTGTACTTTGAGTTCCATCGTAAGAACTCATCTTAACAAACTCTACTTCACAATCGCCCTCAAAACGACTGATTAATTCTGATGCGAACCTAAACGCCCCGTTAAGAACCACGAGAAATATGGGATTCGTATCCTTAAAATCAGAATTTAGTTTTTTTGCAACCTTGCCTATTGCTTTTTCTATATCCTGCTTTGCAATAGCTTTCTCAAAATAAAGATTATGAAGTCGTTTCATTTTACTGTGAAAGTGTCTATTAAAGCGCCAAAGATACACATTGTGAAGGAATCTGTATTTTGATATTTTTCAAAACCTGCGCTTTATAAATTTATAACGAATTTGTTTTTGAGAAAAAATATCTTGAGAAGTTTCTGAAGTGATATTCTTATAAACAAATAATAATTTATGCGTGACTATTTTAGGAGTCCAACTGGCTAGTTCGCTGCTAAACGATTACTTTTGTACTAAACCTCAATGAATGAAAATGGCACCGTAAGAATGTGTCATTCCAAAGCCGAAAAAAGTTAAGGTAAATGACCAATTATTTTTCTTCAGATTTTAAACTGGGTATTCTAGGCGGTGGTCAATTAGGCAAAATGATGCTTTATGAGACGCGCAAATTTGATATTCAAACACGGGTCTTAGATCCCAGTCCAGAAGCTCCTTCCCGCTTTTCATGCAATTATTTTGAGCAAGGCGATCTTATGGATTTTGACACGGTCTATAACTTTGGAAAACATGCAGACGTGTTGACCTTTGAAATAGAAACCGTAAATGTAGAAGCTCTTGAAAAATTGGAGACGGAAGGCATAAAAGTATATCCTAGTTCTCAAACACTACGCATTATACAAGACAAAGGCAAGCAAAAGGATTTTTATACCACAAAGAAAATCCCAACGGCTACATACAGAAGATACAATTCCTTACAAGAATTGATCGAAGGAGTGGATGCCGGCAAACATGAATTTCCATTTATCTGGAAAAGCACTCAAGGAGGATACGATGGGAAAGGTGTAAGCGTTATCAGAAAAGAGCAAGATGTAAAAGACCTACCAGATACAGCATGTATTGCCGAAAAAATGATTCCTTTTAAAAATGAATTAGCAGTAATTGTTGTGCGTAATCCTGATGGAGAAGTAAAGACCTATCCAGTGGTCGAAATGGAGTTTCATCCTGAAGCCAATCAAGTGGAATATGTACTCTGTCCAGCGCGTATTGATGATTCTGTTACGACTAAAGCGAGAGGACTTGCAAAACAGGTTTCTGAAGCCTTTGAACATGTTGGACTTCTTGCTGTAGAAATGTTTCAAACAGAAGATGATGAAATTCTGGTAAATGAAGTTGCTCCGAGACCGCATAATAGTGGTCATTACAGTATAGAAGGTAGTTATACCAATCAATTTGAGCAACACATTAGAGCTATTCTCAATTTACCTTTAGGGGAGACCGAAAGTAAAGTGGGGGCTGTTATGGTAAATCTAGTAGGTGAAGAAGGGCATACTGGTGATGTCTGTTACGAGAATATTGAAAAAATCATGCAGATGAAAGGGGTTACCCCTCACATCTATGGCAAACGCGAGACAAGACCATTTAGAAAAATGGGACACGTGACGATCGTAAACAGCGACCTTGCTGAAGCTCGAAAAATTGCCGAAAAAGTAAAGAAAACCATTAAAGTTATAGCAAAATAATATGGCTGTAGGAATTATAATGGGCAGCACAAGTGACCTTCCGGTTATGCAGGCTGCCATAGAAATTTTAAAGGATTTTGGTATAGAAACTGAAGTTGATATAGTTTCTGCACACCGCACACCAGATAAATTATTCGATTACGGCAAGCATGCTCACGAGCGAGGCCTTCAGGTAATTATAGCTGGAGCTGGAGGAGCAGCACATCTTCCCGGTATGATTGCATCTCTTTCTCCTTTACCTGTGATTGGAGTTCCTGTAAAATCTAGAAATTCTATAGATGGTTGGGATTCTGTACTCTCTATCTTACAAATGCCAGGTGGAGTTCCTGTTGCAACGGTCGCTCTTGATGGTGCCCAAAATGCTGGAATATTAGCGGCTCAAATATTAGGCGCTTCAGATCCTGATATTCTTAAAAAAATACAGGGTTATAAAGAAGGTTTAAAAAACAAAGTGCTCCAGGGAGCAGAATCTCTAAAGCAGCAATAAAAAAAAGCCACGCTTTCGCGTGGCTATATGTAGTAAGTTGAGGAGACATAATTATTTATTAACCATTCTAAATATTATTAATCAAACCTTTAAATAACATTACCACATATCTCATATATTATCATATGGTATTATTGGGATTGTACAAATGTAGTAGAATTTTAATTAAGTATCGTTAAAATTCGTTAAAACATCGGTTAAATACATATTTCACAAAAAAATGCACAAAATTTTGAATAATCAGAATAATATACTTCTCAATAAATTTAATGAAGCTCCTTTTTCCCAAATTAATGCTTCAGATTATAAGCCCGCAATCGAAGCCGCTATTGAGGAGGCTCGCAAAGAAATTGATACGATTACATCATTACCAGAAGCCGCAACTTTTGAAAACACTATTGAAGCTTTAGAATATTCGGGCTGGCATCTGGAACGTGTAACCAGTGTTTTTTTCAACATAAACAGCGCAGAAACAACAGAAGAAATACAGAAAATAGCTCAAGAGGTATCTCCTCAACTTTCCGCTTTCAGCAATGACATAACGTTAAACGAACAACTTTTTAAAAGGGTAAAAGCGGTTTATGACAAAAGAAATAATTTAGATCTTACCGCAGAGCAAAAAACTTTATTGGATAAAAAATACAAAGGTTTCGCCCGAAATGGGGCAAATCTTCCTGAGGAAAAGAAAACGCGTTTGCGCGAAATAGATTCAGAACTTGCCAAACTCAAACTTACGTTTGGTGAAAATGTTCTTGCGGAAACTAATAAATATAAACTTCATATTACAGAAGAAAGCGATCTTGAAGGTCTTCCTGAAGGAGTTAAAGAAGCCGCCGCTCAATCAGCTATTGAAAAGGAAAAAAAGGGATGGATTTTCACTCTTGAGTATCCCAGCTATGTTCCATTTATGAAATATGCCAAAAACAGAGAACTACGTAAAGAGTTATCTATTGCTTTTGGCGCTAAAGGCTTTCATGGGGATGAATTGGATAATCAAGAAAATGTTCTGAAAATTGCAAATCTGCGCTACGAGCGCGCGCAACTTTTAGGCTATAAATCGCACGCCCATTTTGTACTTGAAGAGCGTATGGCAAAATCTCCAGACAATGTAGAACGATTTTTAGAGGAGCTTCTAGAAAAGGCGAAACCAGCAGCAGAGCGCGAATTTAACCAATTGGAGAATTTTGCAAAGGAGTTGGATAGCATTGATAATTTGGAGAAATGGGACGGCGCTTACTACTCAGAGAAACTTAAGCAAAAGCTTTTTGATCTCGATGATGAACAACTAAAACCGTATTTTAAACTTGAGAATGTTATCGACGGAGTTTTTACAGTAGCTTCAAAATTGTATAGCCTTAACTTTAAAGAAGTTTTTGATGTAGATAAATATCATAAAGATGTAAAAACCTATCGTGTTTATAACGAAGCTGGGGAACTGGTTTCTTTATTTTATGCTGATTTTCATCCACGAGCTGGTAAAAGAGGTGGTGCCTGGATGACGGTTTACAAAAGCCAGATGCTAAAAGCAGGTATTAATGAACGCCCGCATATTTCTATTGTTTGCAACTTTACAAAACCTACAGCTACAAAACCTTCTTTGCTTACATTTAATGAGGTAACAACCTTGTTTCACGAATTTGGACATGCCCTTCACGGAATGCTGGCAGACACCACATATCCCGGGTTATCTGGAACTTCTGTCTATTGGGATTTTGTAGAACTTCCCAGTCAGGTATTAGAAAACTGGTGCTATGAGCCAGAGGCCTTGGCGCTATTTGCCAAGCATTACGAAACTGGAGAAACCATACCAATGGAATTGATAGAAAAAATCAAAAAAGCGTCCAATTTCCAAGAAGGGATGCAGACACTGCGCCAGTTAAGTTTTGGTATGCTGGACATGTCTTGGCACGGAGCTGATCCAGCAGGTATAACTGATGTACAGGCGCATGAAAATGCCGCTTTCTCAAATACACGACTTTACCCTGATGTAAAAGAAAACTGTATGAGCACCTCTTTTTCTCATATTTTTCAAGGAGGGTATTCTTCTGGATATTACTCCTATAAATGGGCTGAAGTATTGGATGCGGATGCCTTTTCTTACTTTAAGGAAAATGGAATTTTTGATAAAAACACAGCCACTAAGTTTAAGGAGCATGTGCTTTCACAAGGTGGCACAGAAGATCCTATGATTTTGTACAAACGCTTCCGCGGAAAAGAACCTAATCCAGATGCTTTGTTAAAAAGGGCAGGATTGATTAAATAGAATCAGTTTTTATCTATAATTAAATCCCGGTTTTTCATTCGGGATTTTTTTAAATAAGTTTTTTGACTGAATTCGAAAAGAGCCAAGCATGATTTAATCTTTATTCTTTTCTTCAATCCATTTACTCATAAACTTAGTAGCCTGTAGAGATTGATGCTGAAGCATTGTGCCCGTAAAATTTTGCAAGCGATGATTTTCCAAATTTGAAAAAGTAGCACTTATTTGGTTAATAGCTACAGGAAACCAGTGCCTCTTTAAAAATCGGGAATTTATAATCTGAATACCATTTTCCTGAGCTGTCTGCCATTTGATTTTATTTGTATAAAGTTCAACAGCACTATCAGCAAAACTAACTGGACTATCTTCAATAGATCCGTTAAATGCCATATTTCCGCTCATTCCTTCGGCACCAACCTTTGTTGTCACACTGGGTGTCCCACATTGCATAGCTTCTAATAATTTACCTTTAAGTCCCGCTCCAACCCTCAAAGGAGCTAAAAGAATTTTTGCATTACCAATAACTTCAAAAGCACTTTCAGCCTTTCCCATAATTAAAAAACCTTCTTTATCATTGTTTAATTGGGTGACCTTTTGGGAAGGATAAGAACCATAAACTTTTAGTTTGGCTTCAGGTAATTGTTTTCTTATTTTGGGCCAAATATCCGTTTTTAAATACTTTATAGCATCCCAGTTTGGCTCGTGTCTAAAATTGCCAATGGTTGTAAAATCAGATCGTTCTTCAAATGGCATCCATCCTTTGGTTGTAGTTTCTGTAATTTCATTTACCGCAAATGGCAAATAAAGAAGTAAGCTTGACGGGACACCAAAGAAATTAGTGAGAAAATCTATTTCAACTTCTGAAATAATAAGGGAAAGATCAGAACGGTAAATACTCGCTATTTCACGCTTCGCATAATCATTGATTAAAAACTTTTCTGTGAATTTTTCATTTTTCTTGAGGGCTTCCTGCCTGCCCTTTCTTAAACCGTGAAGATCTTCTGTATCTAAAATCCTTAATGCACTAGGGCAGTTCTCTGCTACCCGCCATCCAAATTGCTCTTCAACCATAAAACGATCAAAAACAACTAAATCAGGATTTAAATCTCGTACAAAAATATCAAAGCCAGAATCATTAATTTTTATGGAATGCTCCTCAATTTTTAAAGTTGAAAAATTTATGGAAGCCTCACCTTTAGCAGCTGCACAAGCAAAATGTATTTCACTATTTATACTTTGTAGCATCTCAACCAATTGCATCATCCGATTACCTGCAGCAGATGAAGTGGGCTCTGGCCATACATTCCCAAGAATTAATACTTTCATAGGGGCAAAGATAGTTTTTAGATAATAGGGCTAGTGTTCGATAACACTAGATTCTTACTTCCAACCCTTCAAACTTTCACTCTTTATTGAAACTTTGAAAATAAATTTGTATATTTAATATATGGAATTCAGAGAAGCAAAAGAAAAATTCTTACAAACATGGGGCGCGCTGGGTTCACATTGGGGTATAAACAAAACCATGGCACAGATTCACGCCTTACTTATGGTATCACCAGATTCCCTCTCTATGGAAGAAGTGATGGAAGATCTGAACATTTCGCGTGGTAATGCCAGTATGAATTTGAGAGCACTTATTGACTGGGGACTTATATTTAAAGAATACAAATCTGGAGAGCGCAGAGAATATTTTAGGGCAGAACAGGATATTGACCAACTGGCACGAAAAATAGCTATAGAACGGAGTAAACGTGAAATAAAACCTACTTTAAGGGTTTTAGAGGATGTTCAATCTATAGAAAGTGATGGATCCAAAGAATCGCGGCAGTTTAAAACTAAAACCAAAGAACTATATGAGTTTGTTTCAAAAGCGGATACAATGCTCGAAAAAATTGTTAATCAGAAGGAAAACTGGATAACCAAGACCATTTTTAAACTTATGAGCTAAAAAAATTTGACTTGTAATTTCATTTATTTCTGAAACTTTAAAAATAAAGATGATTTTTATTTTAAATAAGTATTAATCATAAATAGTTAAAAGAAAAAGACCTCATAGGTTTTCCTATGAGGTCTTTTTTATTTCACTAAAAAGTTATCTTATGCTTCTTCCATATATTCTTCAATGGGCGCACAGGTACAGATTAAATTACGATCACCAAAGGCATCATCTACACGACGCACACTTGGCCAAAATTTATTGTCAGCAATATACTCCAATGGAAATGCAGCCTGCTGTCTGCTATAAGGAAAATCCCAATTGTCTGCCGTAAGCATTGCCATGGTGTGCGGGGCATTCTTAAGCATATTATTAGGGTTATCTTCAGTTGCTGAATCTATTTCCTTCTTAATCGAAAGCATTGCATCACAAAAACGATCTAATTCGGTTTTACTTTCACTTTCTGTAGGTTCTATCATCATAGTCCCAGCTACCGGAAAAGACACCGTAGGCGAATGAAAACCATAATCCATTAAACGTTTAGCAATATCTCCAACCTCAACTCCATTAGCTTTAAATGGACGGCAATCGATAATCATTTCGTGTGCCGCACGGCCTCGTTCACCGGTGTAAAGAACATTAAATGCTCCGTTAAGCCGCTCTTTTATATAATTTGCATTGAGTATTGCTGCCTCTGTAGATTGTTTTAAGCCATCAGCACCCAGCATCTTTATATATCCATAAGAAATAAGGCAAGCCAAGGCAGAACCCCAAGGTGCCGCAGAAATAGCAGTAATTGCTTGTTCACCGCCTGTTTCAATAACAGGATTACCCGGTAAAAATGGAACCAATTGCTTTGCAACACAAATAGGACCTACTCCGGGACCTCCTCCTCCATGAGGAATCGCAAAGGTTTTATGCAGATTTAAATGGCAAACGTCTGCCCCTATTTTCCCCGGATTAGTTAAACCTACCTGTGCATTCATATTGGCACCATCCATATAAACCTGACCACCAAACTCATGAATAATACCTGTGATTTCTTGTATTGCTGACTCGTAAACACCGTGTGTAGAGGGATATGTCACCATCAAAGCGGCCAAATTATCTTTATATTTTTCAGCTTTTTCACGTAAATCATCAACATCTATATTTCCTGAATCAGTTGCTTTTGTTACAACAACCTGCATGCCTGCCATTACAGCACTGGCAGGATTAGTACCATGAGCAGATGAAGGAATCAAACAAATATTACGGTGGCCTTCGTCTCTACTTTCATGATAAGCCCTTATAACCATAAGACCTGCATACTCGCCTTGGGCTCCGGAATTCGGCTGTAAAGAAGTAGCAGAAAAACCAGTGATTTCGGTTAGTTGCTCTTCAAGTTTGTTCAAGACTATTTGATAGCCTTCAGCTTGTTCAACCGGCGCAAAAGGATGTATATTCCCCCAGCGTGAATCACTCAAAGGAAGCATTTCTGCTGCTGCATTAAGCTTCATAGTACAGGATCCCAAAGAAATCATACTGTGATTTAAAGAGAGATCCTTACGCTCCAGTTTTTTGATATAGCGCATTAAATCAGTTTCAGAATGGTAGGAATTAAATACTTCCTGCTCCATAAATCCTGTAGTACGCTGTAAACTTTCTTGAATTGATGTTTTTTCCAATAAAGCCTCAACTCTATTAAAATCCTTACCTAGAGCTTCAGCAAAAACAAATACTATTTTATTTAAATCTTCAAGACTTGTAGTTTCATTTACCGAGATGGAAATAGTTTCCTCATCTGAATAATAGAAATTTATTTTACTCTCTTTTGCTATCGCAGCAATTTTACTGGATTCTGCTTTGACCTGAATAGTATCAAAATAGCCGGTATTAATTTGATAAACCCCTAATTTCTCGAGCGCATCTGCTAATGTAACTGCAGTTTTATGCACTTTATTTGCAATATACTTAAGACCTTCAGGACCGTGATAAACGGCATACATTCCAGCCATAACTGCTAAAAGAACCTGTGCCGTACATATATTACTTGTGGCCTTATCTCTTTTTATATGTTGCTCACGAGTCTGTAATGCCATTCGTAAAGCACGATTGCCATTAACATCTTTAGTCACTCCTATTATACGCCCGGGAATATTACGTTTGTATTCTTCACGTGTAGCAAAATAAGCTGCGTGAGGTCCGCCATAACCAAGGGGAATCCCAAAACGTTGCGTGGTACCAACAACTACATCTGCACCTAAATGACCCGGAGATTCTAAAAGAACAAGACTTAAAATATCTGCTGCTACAGCTACTTTTATATTAGCTTCTTTAGATTTATTGATAAAATCTGCATAATCATGTACTTGACCAGAAGCACTTGGGTATTGAACCAATGCTCCAAAAAACTCTTTAGAAAAATTAAAATCATCATGTTTTCCTATAACAATTTCAACTCCTATAGGAATAGCACGCGTTTCTAGTAAAGATTTTGTTTGTGGTAAAACTTCTTCAGATACAAAGAACTTGACCACATTTTCTTTCTTTTGAGCGCGATCGCGCAAAGAAAAAAGAAGAGACATCGCTTCTGCTGCTGCTGTAGATTCATCTAATAAAGACGCGTTAGCCAGTTCCATCCCAGTAAGATCACTTACCATTGTCTGAAAATTAAGAAGCGCTTCAAGTCGGCCTTGTGCAATTTCTGCTTGGTAAGGCGTGTAAGCGGTGTACCAACCTGGATTCTCTAAAATATTACGTTGAATAACCGCAGGCAGTTTAGCCTCATTGTACCCAAGACCTATATAGGATTTGTAAACATGATTCTTATTTGCTAATTCGTTTATATGAGTTGAATATTCATATTCACTTAAGGCAGGAGCCAAATTAAGTGGTTTTTGAAGTTTGATCCCATCAGGAAGCGTTTCAAAAATTAATTGATCCATATGATCAACCCCAATAGCTTTTAGCATTTCAGCTTTTTCACTTTCTCTAGGGCCTATATGGCGTAGGACAAAAACGTCTGTTCTCATAGCAGTAATTAAACGTATTAAAGTTGCGCAAAATTACTAAGAATAACATGATTTCATCAGTTCAATATCTCAAGATTTTAAACAATTAGTAGAGTTATCAACAGGTTGAATTACATTTGTTATATGAAGTGGTTAAGACGGGTTTTTAATTTCTATATAAACAGCAGTATACACGTCGCCCTAGCGGTTTCATGCTTTACACTTATCACTTTAGATCAGCTATATCTCCCATACTCCAAAAACCTATTGTGTTTTATTTTTTTTGGAACAATTACCGGTTATAATTTTGTGAAATACGCAGGTGTTGCAAAACTTCATCATCACAGGCTAACAGAAAGCCTTAAGGTTATTCAAATATTTTCTTTAGTGTGCTTTTGTTTATGGGTCTATTTTCTTTGGCAACTCGATATGAGAGTGATAATAGCCTGTATACCTCTTGGTTTATTAACTCTACTGTACGCACTTCCTGTATTTCCCCAAAAAACCAATCTACGGATGGTACCCTCTATTAAAATCTTTGTGATTGCGGCCGTATGGGCAGGAACTACAGTTTATCTACCTGTAGCTTATGAAAATATAAATTGGGATTGGGATATAACAATTATGATTATTCAGAGGTTTATGGTTGTGATAGCACTTACATTGCCCTTTGAAATTCGGGATTTAAAATATGATGAGATCGAATTGGGAACTTTGCCGCAATTGCTGGGGATTGATAAAACCAAAAAATTGGGCTATGCGCTGTTAATTGCAGCTCTACTTTTAGAATTTTTAAAAGATAATTTGACAATTTATGTTATTGCAGCAATTTCTATTCTTACGGCGATAGGTATTTATTTTGCTAAAAAAAATCAAAATAGATTTTACGCTTCATTTTGGGTGGAAGGTATCCCTGTTATTGGTTGGTTGATTTCGTAATTTATTTAGACAATTCTTCTTGCAAACGGGCTCTTAGGATATTCTTTTGATCTTCAGAAATTGGTTCCAGTTTTGCATTATTAACCATTTTAGATAGTTTAATGTTGCGAGAAGAATATTTTCTGCAGGCACCACAATAAATAAGATGGATATTTAGACGTACTTTTTCCCAAAATCCAGATTCATTGTATTGGCTTTTATCACAAACATGATTTGCCTTTTTACAATCTACAAATAATTTTATCCCCATGTTAAAACCAGTTTTTTTCGAGACATTCTGAAAGAGCAGTACGAGCCCTATGAATGATCACCCAAAGATTAGACGCAGTGATATTAAACTCATTACAAATTGTTTCTGTATCCTGACCTTCTATTGTCTTACGTTTAAAAATCTCGGCATGCCTTTCTGGCAATTGCTCAATACAGTTATAAATAGCAATACCCAGTTCTGTATTTTCTAAATCGTCTTCAGCAGTTTTATCATAGGGATCTGAAACGCGTTCTTCTAACCAATCTCCATCTGCATCATCATCCTTATAATTTACGCGAACCTCGGCTTTTCCTTTTATAGAATTTATCTTTCTATAATGATCAATTATTTTTCGCTTTAAAATAGAGATAAGCCAAGTACGCTCACTGGCTTCTCCTTTAAAGTTTTTCATAGATTTTAAACCAGCCAGAAAGGTTTCTGAAATAAGATCTAATGCGACTTCTCTATCACTCACCTTAACGATTGTGTAATTGTAGAGATAATCAGAATAATTGTCAACCCACTTTTGTGGATCAAGCTTGTGTTTTTCCATAGCTTAATTGTCCCTTTCAAAAGTAATAAAGTTATACCTATCTAGGCGATAAGTTGAGTTTAGTATTTTCTGATATATCTAAACTTTATCCCAAGCGATTTATCATTATATTCATCTATTTTTGCTAAAAGCACGCTTAAGCTACACCAATTAATAGTCAAAAGTTAAGAAATCCATCCTGTGTACGAAAATAGTTTTCCCAATAAACGATACAAACACACCGCAGAATTTTTAAAAGAAGTTCTTCCTAAAGGGTCCAAAATACTTGATTTGGGAATTACCAATCCTTTTTCTGAAATTATGAAAGCTGAAGGATATGCTGTAAAGAATACAAAAGGCGAAGATCTCGATCTTAATACGCAAGCAGTAAAAGAAGCAAATGTAGATGCAGTAACCGCTTTTGAAATATTTGAGCATATGGTTGCTCCTTTTCAAGCATTAAAGGACATTAAAGCAGATAAACTTGTTGCCAGTGTTCCTCTTAAATTATGGTTTGCCCCTGCTTATAAAAGTAAAACCGATAAATGGGACAGACATTATCATGAATTTGAAGATTGGCAATTCGATTGGTTGTTAGAGAAAGCCGGCTGGGAAATTAAGAAAAGAGAAAAGTTCACTAACCCAATTAAGAAAATTGGTCTCCGTCCTCTGCTACGTAGTTTTACACCGCGTTACTATTTAGTTTACGCAGAAAGAAAAGTTTAAGCTGTGAAATTTGCTATCATCATCCCGGCGTATAATGAAGAAGCTTTTATTGCACTAACCTTGCAATCACTAGTTTCACAGACTTTGAAGCCTCACCAAATTATTGTAGTAAATGATAATAGCACAGATAAAACTGCCGAAATAATAAATCAATTTGCTCAAGACTATCCTTTCATCCAGTTAATAAACAAAAAGTCTGAAGCAGAACATTTACCAGGAAGCAAAGTTGTAGAAGCCTTCAATTATGGCTTTGGGGCAGTCAACACCAATTACGACATTCTCTGCAAATTTGACGCAGATCTTATTTTTCCTGAGAACTACCTAGAACAAATCGCTAGAATATTTAAGAATGACAACCGCGTAGGAATGGCTGGGGGATTTTGTCATATTGAAAAAGAAGGAAAGTGGATCCTTGAAAATTTAACCAATAAAGATCATATACGCGGTGCGCTTAAAGCCTACAAAAAAGAATGTTTTACTCAAATAGGGGGATTAAAAACTGCAATGGGATGGGATACGCTTGATGAACTTCTAGCCCAATTTCATAACTGGAAAGTAGTAACTGATGAGAAGCTGCACGTAAAACACTTAAAGCCAACAGGAAAAACCTATTCTAAAAGTGCGAAATACAAACAAGGCGAGGCTTTCTACCGAATGCGATATGGTTTAAAACTCACATTAATAGCTTCGGTTAAACTTGCTTACAAAAAAGGAAATATCTCCTTTCTATCAGATTATATTTCTGGTTATTTAAAAGCTAAAAAACAAAAACTTCCTTTTTTGGTTACCGCAGAAGAAGGCCAATTCATCAGAAAACTTCGGTGGAAAAATATCAGACAAAAGTTTATTTGATTATTCAATAACTTCTGTCAGAACCGTTCCTGTCGTTCCATTGGGAAATTCAATCCCCAATAAAGCCGCAATCGTAGGAGCGATATCAGGAATCACAGTTTTAGCAAATGTCCTTCCATGATTTATACCGGCTCCATAAAAAATTAAAGGAGCGTGTGTGTCGTAACTCAAAGCACTACCGTGGGTTGAGCCAGTTTCTGAATAGGTGATTACAGCCGGATCAAGTACTATAAAAACATCCCCGCTGCGTTTTTGATGAAAGCCTTTTTGAACAAGAGCAGCTTCTCCGTCTTGATAATCTGCCTCTTCTAACTGTGCACGTGTATAAACTTTATCTACCTGATCGTATTGCAAAGTAAAATGAGCTATATCCTTTTGCAGATCTTCTGCATTAATACTGTTATCTGCCAATGCCTTGTAGCTAAAAAACACTTGGTAGTTCGAAATGTTTTCAATTAAATCTTCATGCCCATATTTAGTAGATACATAGTTATTTAATGCAGAAGAATAGGCGCCGCTGTCAAAGTAACCGGATGGTATTTTTAAACTGCCTAAATAAGCAGGTACATTAACAGCTCCGTGATCAGCTGTTAAGAAAAGAGTATAGTTTCCAGAACCTACTGTTTTATCCAATTCATTAACCAAGCGTTCTACTTCCTTATCAAGCCTGATATAGGTATCTTCAATCTCTTTAGAATTAACTCCAAAATTATGCCCTACATAATCTGTACTGCTATAACTAATTGTGAGAAAATCTGTTATATCATCTTCTCCCAATTGCTCCCCTTTTATTGCAGCTAAAGCAAAATCTGTTGTTAAACTATTTCCAAATGGAGTAGACTTAAGAATATCATATCCTCCATTATTTTTATTTAGCGCCGCAAGGTCATAAGGAAAAGTTGCTGTTTCCTTTCCATTAAAACCACCTTCAAAATCATTGAGGTCAGGACCGCTCTCTGTATAAGAATCAATGCTCAGTAAAGTTTCCCAAGGTTTGATATAGGATTTAGCCTTATTTGAAGAGTTAAAATCCCGAACCCATTTGGGAAGCTCTGTCATATAATAAGTGCTTGTTATCCATTTTCCTTCAGCAAGGCCCTGAAACCAATATGCACCGTTAGCTGTATGACCAGCAGGTAGAATAGCCCCTCTATCCTTTAGCGAAACCCCAATTGTTTTTCCGCGCATTTGGGTATGGAGTCGGTTCTGATCTGTTATCGTAGTCGTTTTCAAACGATGTGGAGACATTTGACCAGCAGCTGTTGCTGTACCTACTGATGCCACACTGCTATCACTTGCGCAATAGACATTTTTCTTTTCAAACTTATTATACCAGGAATTAGATATTATCCCGTGATTTTGCGGTGTGGTACCGGTATAAATAGAGGCATGCCCGGGGCCCGTATAAGTTGGTATATAGTTAAAGTGATTATTGCGGCAATTATAGCCTTCATTTATCAATTTATTAAAACCTCCATCCCCATATTTTGATTCGAAACGGGTTAAATAATCAAAACGCATTTGATCTACAACAATTCCTACAACCAGTTTAGGCTTTTGAGATTTGTTACTTTCATTTTGTGTTTTCTGAGCATGTCCCAAATTACTTATCCCTACAGCTATAGAGAATAAAAGGAATAGAAAATTACGATACATAAGAGTCGGTACTAGATTTTATTCAAAATTACACGTTCTTCATTTAAAAAGATTAAGTAAAAGTTAAATACTCTTGCCATCTATTTTTCATATTTTAGCCTTAAGAAAAAAGCTATGAGTTACCTCAGGGATATTGGCCTTTATTTTATGATGCTTAAGGGCACCTTTATTAAACCAACTAAATCGTCTGTATTAAGGCAATTAATCCTAAAAGAAATTGATGATCTCATTATAGGTTCATTGGGAATTGTTGCGTTTATATCATTTTTTGTGGGAGGAGTTGTAGCCATACAGACCGCACTGAATATGGACAATCCATTAATCCCGAAATCATTGATTGGGTACGCGGCAAGACAATCGATCATTCTTGAATTTGCCCCCACATTTATATCTATAATTATGGCGGGTAAAGTAGGTTCTTTTATTACTTCGAGTATAGGTACTATGCGGGTTACTGAGCAAATAGATGCTCTTGAGGTTATGGGGATAAACTCTCTTAATTATCTCGTGTTTCCTAAAATCATAGCTATGCTTTTTTATCCATTTGTAATTGCAATCTCTATGTTTTTGGGAATTGTGGGAGGTTACATTGCAGGAGTTTACGGAGGTTTTACATCAGGTGATCAATTTATAAGTGGGCTTCAGGACGATTTTAATCCTTTTCACTTAACCTATGCTTTTATAAAAACATTTGTCTTCGCCTTAATACTTGCAACCATACCCTCTTATCAGGGATATTATATGAGGGGTGGAGCTTTAGAAGTAGGGAAGGCAAGTACCACTTCTTTTGTATGGACCAGTGTGGTAATAATTCTAGCTAATTATATTATAACCCAATTATTGCTGAGCTAATGATAGAGGTAAAAGATTTAAAGAAAGGTTTTGACGGCGAAATGATCCTTAAGGGCATTAGCACAACTTTTGAAAAAGGGAAGACCAATTTGATTATTGGACAGAGTGGCTCTGGAAAAACTGTTTTTCTCAAGTGTCTCTTAGGGCTTTTTAGACCTACTGAAGGAAAGATTTTATATGACGGAGAAGCTTATTCTGAGTTAGAACCTGAAGAACAAAGAAGTTTAAGAGAGCAAATGGGGATGGTTTTTCAAGGAAGTGCTCTTTTTGACTCTATGACGGTTGAAGAGAATATTATGTTTCCGCTACGCATGTTTACAAAGCAACGCAGAAAAGAACGGCTTGAAAGGGCTAACGAAGTAATTGAGCGCGTTAATCTAACCAATGCCAATAAAAAATTACCTAGCGAAATTTCAGGCGGTATGCAGAAACGGGTTGCAATAGCTCGGGCAATTGTAAATAAGCCGAAGTATCTGTTTTGCGATGAACCTAATTCAGGTTTAGACCCACGAACAGCTACAGTCATTGATAACTTAATTCAAGAGATTACAAAAGAGTACGACATCACAACGATGATTAATACTCATGATATGAACTCTGTAATGGAAATAGGGGAAAAAATCATTTTTCTCCAAAAAGGCCGTCTTGCATGGGAAGGTACCAAGGAGGAAATATTTAAAACTGAAGATGAAGATGTCACCAACTTTGTGTATTCTTCAAATCTTTTCAAAAAGGTACGTGAAGCGCTCAATGAGCAAAACTAGTACTCTACCACTATTAAAGTGTCAAGGCTGTATTTTACTTTTAGCCAGTTTGTCAATTTTTGTTCTTGAGCATTTTTTGCCGCTTCAGCTATATCGTCATTCCATTTAATAGTAAAGGTTGGTATGGTGTCTGATTTTTCAAAATCTGTACTTACCGCATTTGAAAAACCAAATCTTTGAATCCCTTCATAATTAATTTTCACCTCTTTACTTAGATTTTGAAATGGAATTGAAGACGTGCGGAGTCGTGTTAATTCTTCTTCCAGTAATCGTATTTGGTCATTTTTGTCGGTCAATGCCTGCTGATTGTTAACATACAAATCTTCCAGAATACCAGCCTTTACCTGAGTGCTCAATTGCTCCGCCATCTCTGAACTTTGATCTGAGCCCTGATGAATTTTAAGATTTACTTCAGCCAATTTACTATTCTTTTTCAATTCGCTAAACCAATCATTTATTTTACTCTTAGGCACTAAAGCACCTATCAAATAAATATCTATTTCTTTGCTTTTATAATCCTGTGAAAATTTTACGACCTCAGCACCTTCATAATTAATTACAGACTCAACAAATGCCTTTGTATCCTGCTCAAAAACCTGCTGCTGTATTAGGTTCCAAAAAAGGATTACGCTGGGAACCATAACTATAATTGCAATTACAGATGCTAATTGTGCTGTTCGCCTACGCTTTTTAGAGTTGGCATATTTTACCATAGGAAAACGCAGTAATTTTGCAACCACAAATGTTGAAAGGGCTATAAATACCGCATTTATCGAAAAAAGATAAAGTGCTCCTCCGGCATCAGACATTTCTCCAACCGCCAAACCATAACCTACCGTACACAATGGAGGCATAAGCGCTGTAGCAATCGCCACACCAAAAATAACACTGGCAATGGTACCTTTTTTCGTTTTTGCGACGATAAGTGCCAAACCACCAAATATAGCTACAAGAACATCTAAAATTGTAGGATAAGTACGCGCCTCCAGTTCTGGTGTAAGCTCAGTAAGTGGTGAGATAGAAAAATAAATAAATGCGGTAAGCACACTCAAAACAACCATTACAGAAAGGTTGATTAGAGATCTTCTAAGTGTATCTACATCATTTATCGCAACAGATAAGCCCACACCCACAATTGGTCCCATAAGTGGAGAAATAAGCATCGCTCCAATTACCACGGCAGTACTACTTACGTTTAGACCGATCGAAGCCACAAAAATCGAAAAGATTAGAATCCAGGCATTGTGCCCTTTAAAGGGTATATCCTTTTTTACGGCTTCTATAGTTGAATCCCGATCCGTATCGCTGCGTATATCAAGTAACTCTGAAAGAAAGGCTTTTATACTTTCCCAAAAAGTACGAGCATCTTTACTCACATTTTCTTTTACCTCAATTTCAGATGGTTTTGATTCTTTTGATTCTTTTGATTCTTCCATATTAAATTAAATCCTCGCCGTATTTTTCTTTTACTATTTGCCTAATTACCTTTACCTGTTGCTCTTGACTTTTAGGCATGATTAACAATACATCATCATTATCAACAACAACGTAGTCATTAATGCCATACAAAACCACAATTTTGTCCTTCTTTGTCCTGACTAAATTACCCCCGGCATGAGAAGCCACTAGTTGGGAGTTAACCACCACATTATTATCTTGATTTTTCTCTAACTTATCATACAAAGAACCCCAAGCCCCCAGATCACTCCAATCAAAGCTCGCCGGTATCACATAAACATTTTCGCTTTTCTCCAGAATGCCATAATCAATACTTATATCTTCTACTTCTGGATATTTTTCTTGAATAAAAGATTGCTCCTCTTTAGTATTTAAAACTGAGTAACCTTCATTTAACTTATTGGACATTTTCGGTAGAAAATTTTGGAAGGCTGTTGTTATGGCTTCAATACTCCATATAAATATTCCTCCGTTCCATAGGTAATTACCTTGATCTAGAAATTTACGAGCTGTTTCAAAATCGGGTTTCTCTGTAAAAGCATTTACTTTTTTAGGATTTTGCCTATCATTATCAAATTCGATATAGCCATAACCCGTATGAGGAAAAGTAGGTTCTATGCCCAAGGTGACTAATTTATTACTTACCCCTCCCGAACTAGGTAAACACACTTCAAATGCCGCTAAAAGATCCTTAGTAAATGCTTTTTCATTTTCTATCCAGTGATCGCTGGGAGCAACCACCATAGCGGCATTTTTATTAATCTTTTGAATTTTTAAAGCTGCAAGAAGGATACAGGGTGCTGTATTTCGCATTGCGGGTTCAAGAACTATATTTTCATCCAGGATTTTTGGCAACTGCTCATTCACTAACCCTTTATAACGTTCATTGGTAAGAATCAATATATTTTGTTCAGGTACAGATTTGGCAATTCTATTGTAGGTATGTTGAATAAGGGTTTCACCAGAACCTAAAATATCGTGAAATTGTTTAGGCAAATTACTTGTGCTTAGCGGCCAAAAGCGGGAACCTACTCCACCTGCCATAATAACTGCATAATAATTGTCATTCATAATTTCATTTTTAAATTAGTTCAACTTCTGCATTAGGCTGAAATAAATAAATTCTACCTGTTGCTGTTTCCACACATTCATAACGTTTTATTCGTTTCCTCCCTTTTTTAAAAACTTTGCCATTATATAATCTAAAAGTGCTGCCAAGGGGAATTTCAAATATATAGTTTTTATCATTTGGTGGATCAAATTGTTTAAGAGCTATAGAAAGGCGTGCATCTGTATCACTACTGGCCTTTGGATTTTTAAAATGATTGGCAATTATAGGTAATAATTGTGAAGGGAAAATTTCAGGTCTAATAAAAGGCAGCATCAACTGCTGGAAGGTATATTTCCATTCCTTGCCGTGAGGCTTAATCCTCGATCCAAATTTTTGAAACGCAACGAGATGCGCTATTTCATGAATCAGCGTTATAAAAAACCGATAGGTGTTAAGGTTTGTATTTACTGTGATTTGATGCCCCCCGTTGGGCATTTTACGATAATCACCATGCCTGGTAACGCGTTCATTCACTATTTTAAGATGGATGCCAAAATTTTTGATAAGTTCAAAAACAGGCTCAACAGCCTGTTGCGGTATATATTTAGCGAGAACTTGTTTCATAAATTAATTAAGGCGTTGAAGCGGAAACCTGAAGCACTTTACCGTTATAATATTTATTCCCGGTTAAGGAAAAATTAAAAATGTAATCTGCCATTTCATCTGCAGACAAAGGTGCTTTATAGCCGGGGAAAGCTTCTTCCAACATTTCTGTCTGTACTGCTCCTAAAGCTAAAGTGTTGAATGCAATCCCTTGCTCTTTATATTCTTCTGCCAGAAGTTCATTTAAAGTAATTATTGCGGCTTTACTTGAGCTATATGCCGCAAGACCAGGGAATTTCATACTTCCTTGTATTCCTCCCATACTGCTTATAGCCAAAACGTGACCACCACGCCGCATAAAAGGCAGAACCTCTTGAGTGAGTCGAGCAACTCCAATGACATTCACTTCGTAAACCTTTCTAAAATCTTCTGAAGTAGTCTCTTGAAAAGGCTTGTTAAGCAAAGCTCCTGCATTATTAATCAATATATCAACCTGACCACTCCAAGAATCCTTAACAAAATCTGTGACCTTTCTAAAATCTGAATCCTCAGAAATATCGAAAGAAAATGATGAAATAAATTCACTATTTAGATTCTTTACTGGTTCATCATTTCTGGAAAGGGCCAAAACCTCATATCCTTGCTCTGCAAACTTCTTGGCCAGCTCCAATCCTATACCTCTGCTGGTCCCGGTTATTATTATATTTTTACTCTTTTTCATTCCAAATTATTTCCTTTTCTGATGTATTGACCATTTCAACTAATCCAGGAATCAAATTATTAATGACATTTGCTATGTGATTATAATCCATCTTTTCTGGCTCATCACCAACCTGGTGATAATAATCAAAATTTGTAAAATCAAAAGTTGATACAGTCTGAGCCGGTATTTTAAACTGTTCATAAAATGAATAGTTATCACTACGCATAAATAAACTATACTCTTTTGCCTTAGGTAAGAATCCCATTACGGGTTTACCTGAATAACTGTTGAATTTATCTGCCATATTTGAATTTTCATATCCGGTTAAGTAAACCAAATAATCCTTTCCTACCATAGGCACTCCTATCATCTCGATGTTAAACATCGTGTAAAGATCAACCCCATCTTCTTTTAAACGTTGAGCCAGATGTTTTGAGCCTAAAAGGCCCATTTCTTCCCCTGCATATAACGTGAAAATTATGCTTCGCTTATTATTTTTTGCTTTCGAAAAGTACTTAGCTAATTCAATAACCGCAGAAGTTCCAGATGCATTATCATTGGCTCCATTGGCGATCGTATCTCCCCCTACTGGTTTGCCATTCCCTATATGATCATAGTGAGCACCTACTATGACATATTCCTTTTTAAGTTCTGGATCGGAACCTTCAACAACCCCAACTATATTAAAGGCATTTTTACCTTTTGCATCAAAACTATCCCGATAGGTATTAAAATAGGGTTTTACACCTGCACTTTTTAATTGCTTTTCTATGTAAGTCGCTGCAGCTTCGATTCCTTGAGATCCGGTTGCCCTTCCTTCCAGAGCATCTGAGGCCAAATATTCAATATGTTTTTCTACGGAAGAAGGACTTACAATTTCCTTTACTTTTATGGTAGATGGCTCCTGTTTTAAATTCGTCTGTCCTGAAGAATTCGATTCGGTCGAAACATTTAACTCAGATTCTGAATTTTTAGCTTGGGCAGCAGCATTGGAATCTACTGTTCTGACTTCGGCAGAACCACAGGCTCCCAACAAAGACAGTCCCAATAAGTATAAAATTTTTCTCATAGTTCTAAAGATAAAAAATCCCACCGCTTAGCGATGGGATTTTGAAATTATATTCTGTTCACAGCTTAATATTAAGCTAAAATCAATACTGGATTCTCAATATAAGTTTTCAATGTTTGTAGAAACTGAGCACCTGTCGCCCCATCTACTGTCCTGTGATCACAAGCCATTGAAAGTACCATTGTATGGCCCACAACAATTTCACCTTCTTTTACAACGGGCTTTTCTATAATTGCCCCTACCGATAATATAGCAGAGTTGGGCTGATTAATTATAGACGTGAAATTAGTTATACCAAACATTCCTAAATTAGAAATTGTAAAGGTACTACCCTGCATTTCTTCAGGCTTCAACTTCTTATTACGTGCTTTACCTGCCAGATCTTTAACTTCTGCATTTATTTGCTGTAAAGATTTTTCATTTGCAAAATCCACAACAGGAACAACGAGACCATCTGGAACAGCTACTGCCACACCAATGTGCACGTGGTGATTAAGACGCATCTTATCATCAAACCATTGCGAGTTCACTTGTGGGTGTTGCTTTAATGCTAAAGCGACCGCCTTTATAATAATATCATTATAAGAAACCTTAGTATCTGGTAATTGATTGAATTGGCTACGGAAAGCTATTGCGTTTTCCATATCAAATTCAACATTTAGATAATAATGAGGAGCTGTAAATTTAGATTTACCCAGAGACTTGGCTATCGCCTTTCTCATTTGAGAATTATTTACTTCCTCAAAACTTTCTTCTCCTGTAGCAGTAAATTGTTGAACCCCAGAACCAGCTGCTGCAGGAACGTAATTTTCAATATCCTTTCGCACTACACGACCATTCTCACCAGAACCTTTTACTTTAGATAGATCAATTCCTTTTTCTTCAGCAAGTCTTTTTGCTAAAGGAGAAGCAAATAATCTACCATCGGCACTGCTTGTGGGAGTGGTCTCCCCAGCACTCTTAGAAGTATCTGTTTCTTTATCTTTTAAAGTTTCCTTTTTAGATTCTTCCTTTTTAGCTACTTCTTTCTCTTTTTTCTCTTCCTTAGGCTTCTCAGATTTTTTTGCTTCTTTTTTCGATCCACCAGAAGATTTCTTAGCACCGTCAAGAACACCAGAAATATCAGTCCCTTCTTCTCCTATTATTGCCAACAACGCATCTACTTTTGCAGTCTCTCCTTCTTGGATACCTATATGTAATAAGGTGCCTTTATAAAAGGACTCAAATTCCATAGTAGCCTTGTCTGTTTCAATTTCTGCCAGGATATCCCCTTCCTCTACTTTATCACCTTCTTTTTTTAACCAAGAAGCAACAGTTCCCTCTTCCATGGTATCGCTGAGACGTGGCATTGTAATTACCTCAACACCTTCAGGAATTTCAGAC
>CAXBEL010000048.1:0-22077 GCA_963974735.1 uncultured Flavobacteriaceae bacterium
CTTTGTATTTTTGAAAGGTATGAATGTTCTGTAGGGTGGTATAAACCCTTACATTCTGCAGAAAATCATTAAAAACAGAATTAGGAATTGTGTACCCAATTGAGATAGTATTTAATCTCAGATAATCACCTTTTTGTAACCAGCCCGGCCTATTAGAATCTCTAGCATTGCCATTAGGGTCATTTGCTACCACACGTGGAATATTAGTATCTGTATTTTCTGGCGTCCATCTGTCTAAGATATCTGTATGCGAGTTTACATAGTCTGTAGACCACATGAGAGTTCTGTACAATCTACTATTAATATAATATCCCGCAGCTCCGGAAGCAAAAAGAGTAAAATCAAAGTTTTTATATGCTCCTGTAAAATTAAGACCATAAGTTACACTTGGAATTGCACTTCCTAAAAAGGTGCGGTCATCAGCATTAATAGTTCCATCTTCATTTAAATCTCTAAAGATGATATCTCCAGGAGCCGTAATTGCACTTTGAAAAGCATGATTGCTTATTTCATCCTGTGTTTGAAATATACCATCATATACATAGCCGAAATGCTGGCCAACCTCAGCTCCCACTTGGGTTTTAGAGCCAACTCCATATATAGGTTCATTGTTACCGCCCAATGCTAAAACCTCATTATCCAGGGTACTTGCATTAGCCGAAATATCAAAACTAAAATTCTTTCCTGTATTGTAGTGATATGTCAACTCTATATCTACCCCACTATTGCGCAGGCTACCTGCGTTCACAACAGGCGCGGTATTTATAGAACCTGTAGATGCTGGTATAGGTACTCCTACTAGAACATCTGTAGTTTCCTTATTATAGTATTCTACACTTAGATCAAGAGCGCTATTGAAAAAGCTTGCATCTAACCCAACGTTAACAGAGGTCGTAGTCTCCCATTTAATATCTTCAGAAATGAGACTGGTCTGAAGCCCCCCAGATACAGATGAACCATTGTAATTATAAAGAATATTTCTATTTATCACAGGCTGGTACAAATAATCTGCAATATTCTGGTTACCTAACTCACCATAACTGGCACGTAGCTTAAGATTATTTATTACATCCTCGGGAACCTTAAAAAATTTTTCATTAGAAATTCTCCATCCTACAGCTACTGAAGGAAAAGTACCATAACGATTGGCAGGGGCAAAACGAGACGAACCATCACGCCTTACAGTTCCAGTGACTAGATATCTATCATCAAAGTTATAGTTAACCCGACCAAAGTAAGAAGCAAGAGAACTTTCAGATTCTGTACCACTGGCTGTTTGATTTTCACCATTTGATAAAACAGGATAATATGGTTTAGGTAAGTTTTCAGAATGCCCTGTTCTTATAACAGCCTCATTCTTCTGATAGGTCTGTCCCAGTAAAATATCAAATGAATGCTTTCCTAAAATCGCATTATAGTTTAAAGTGTTTTCTACCAGACTAACCGTATAAATACGTGTATTATCATCTAATAAAGATTTACCACTATTAAAAAAATAACCCATCTCAAAAGCTGGAACAAAGGAAAAGTCACGAACAAATGTTTTGTCATAACTCAAATTGAGTTTGTATGTTAACTTATGATTCTCTTTATCCAATAATTTAATTTCAGGATTAATTACTGCAAATGTCCTGTCTACCTCAACAGAATTTGTAAACAAGCTATTTATTCCAGGTACATTAAGTACAATTGTTTGGTGTATTTCGGAACTGGTTCCTGCATAGCCTCCTTCATTATTCTCATCATAAACCGCCAACGTCGGTATCGTTATAACCAAATCATTAATTAATGGAGGTCTTCCTCCCGTAAGAACATCACTCCTAAAAGTCAAAGAATTTTCAAATGAATGGGCATAATACAAGGACGGAGATACTTTAAAAATACCTTTTTCAAGCACGGTATTTATTCTTCCAGAATAGCGTTCATAACTTGGGCCCTTCCCTACAAAAACGCCTTCATTTTTAAAATAATCTAAAGAAGCGTTGTATGTAATATTTTCACCACCACCAGAAAAGTTAAAATTATGATTTCGTCTGCTACCACTTTTTAGACCTATACTCTGCCAGTCATTATCAATGTCTGATACATACAGAGGAGAATCTGGATCATTACCTGCTATAAGGGGCAATCCAGCATTAATCCTTTTCTCATTTACAATCATTTGATAATCATCTCTTCTTAGAACAGGTATCTTTTCTGTTACTTCATCCGTTCCATAATAACCGCTATATTGAATTTTAAGAGGCGTATTTTTTGTCCCTTTTTTAGTCGTAATTATTACCACTCCGTTGGCAGCCCGCGATCCATAAATCGCCCCTGCCGAAGCATCTTTTAAAATCTGAATAGATTTGATATCATTTGGATTAAAATCGCGTACTGAAGTTCCCACAGGAACACCATCAACAATATATAAAGGTTGATTATCACCGAAAGTAGCTACACCTCTAATCCTGATATTTGGTGCCGCACCTGGCTGACCGTCACTCGTAACAGTTACGCCAGCAGAACGACCCTGTAGCAGTTGGGAAATATCATTACTTGAGACTTTTTGAGCCTCTTCTGCATCAATCACGGCAACAGAGCCTGTAAGATCAGATCTTCGTTGGGTACCATAACCTATTACAACAACTTCGTTTAGGGATGAAAGCTCTTCTCTTAACAGAACATTTATAATTTTTTGATTTCCCACTAGCACCTCTTCCCGCTGAAAACCCACATAAGAAAACTCTAATATATCGTTTGCGCCAACTACGATAGAAAAATTCCCATCAAAATCTGTAACCGCTCCTGTACTAGTCCCCTTTATTAAAACATTTGCGCCAGGAATGGGAGAATTACTAGTCGCAGAAGTTACCGTTCCGGAAACGGTAGTGCTTTGTTGTGCTAAAACGCCTAAAAGCGGAAGGAGCATAAGAAATATGCTTAACAGCCACTTTTGCTGAAGCCATATTAATGGGCATCCTCCACTTGTGAATTTAGTTTGTATCATTTGCTGGATTTAAGTAATTATTTTAATAAGTGTGAAATTTACATTTCCAAAATAATTAATAATTTCTTAATAAAACAAATTTATTTTAAGAATACTTTATAAATTAACTTAAACCTCTAACAACTCCACAATCGATTGCATTGTAGAGTTGATCAAGTTTTTAAAGCTTTTATTATGCTAAAAAATTCAAGTAACTTTTTAACTTAGCAGACTTATTTATCTAGCATGCTCAATAATTATAGTTCTGAAGATAAAGTACTGCTTGCTGTAGACTGTATTATTTTCGGATTTGATCAAGAAGAACTTAAGATATTACTCATTAAAAGGGACTTTGTACCTGAGAAAGGAAAATGGTCTCTTATGGGAGGATTTCTTAAAAGCACAGAAAATTTAGATGAAGCAGCTAATCGTATTTTATACCACCTTACTGGAATACGCGATATCTATATGGAGCAGCTTTACAATTTTAGTAAAGTAGATCGTGATCCCGCAGAGCGTACTCTTTCTGTAGCTTATTTCGCACTTATAAATATAGCTGAACACGACCAAGAACTCATTGAACAATATTCGGCCAAGTGGTTCTCTATTTCAGAAGCCCCAGACTTGATTTTTGACCATAACGCCATGGTAAGAAGGGCAATAAATCGTCTGCGTTATCGAGCCATTACAAAACCTATCGGATTTGAATTATTACCCGAAAAATTTACAATGCGTCAACTACAAAAGCTATATGAGGCAATCTTAGATGAAAAACAGGATAAGCGTAATTTTATAAATAAAATAAATGCTCTTGACGTACTTGTAAAGCTTGATGAAAAAGATATGAATTCATCGCGCAAAGGCTCCTTTCTCTACCAATTTGACAAAGAGAAATATGATGCAAAAGTACTTGACGGTTTTACTTTCAAAATGTAGTGATTGCCATAAATTAGTTTAATATTTGAATGATTTTTTATTGATGGTACCCAGCTTTAAGTTTTTGATTTATTAAATCAGGACTTTTGACAACTGCTCAAATCAAAATCCCAATTATAGGTCAATTGCCAAGTGACCACCATCGCTTGATCCCTAATATGAAACATTTACAATCGTAAAACCTGTCAGATTAAAGAAAAACCAGCACCAGTCGAAGTGTGCCAGGCATCTAAAGCTTCGCTCGATATCCAAATACGGCCATAATCGAATCCTCCATAAATGCCCTAAGAAATTGAAATTATCCCATTTCTGAACCTTCCCAAAGGTATTCTTAAGTCAGACCCTGCTTTAAACCCAAAATTTACCTGATCAAAAATAAATGCAAATTGCCGGAATAATTAAAACTTACACAGATGTTTCCGAATGATAAACAGCACTCAACCAGAGTTGTGAAAAATGATTTAGTCAGAATATCAAAAGAAGGAATTCCCACCCGTTCAATAAACTTTAATGCACACTAATTATTTTCTAAAAATTAACTTATTAAAACTATTTTTTGAGATAATTTTATAGGTGATAAGATCTCTTTAATTCTATCTTATTCATTAAATAAAGTTTTTAAACATTTACTTACGTTTCACTAAATGAGAGTTTCCATAGTTAGAAAAGATTGCAAATTTGTTCCTGATTCAAGTAGAGTATTAGCGCGATTTTTTAATAATGGGGAAGTTCGAACACGCGAACTTGTTCATCGTATTATGACCATGAGCGAGGAGCAGGTTAACAGCGAATTGGAACATGTTTTACGTGATTTTGCCGGTAGGCATCGTAATATTTCAAAGATCTTTATTGGGCACTGCAGTAATTTTAGAGATCTCATTCAAAATATGGATATCGATTATTCTTCTTTATCCAAACGGAGGAAGATGCTCATAGGGTCTTATAGCACAATGGAATATTCGTTGGAATCTGCTGCCTTATTCAACCCTTCAATTATAGAGGATTTGAATCAGTCTTTTTTAGAAGAAGGTGAAAAACGCGTTATAATTTCTTTTAGGGCCACTGGAGAGGGACATCTTTCTTCTATTGTTTTTAGAAGGGCAATTCTGGATAAAGACAATAATATGCGGGTTATGAAAGTTCGCCAGCATATTGATATGGCCACAATAAGTCAAAAGCCAACCTATAATAAAGAAAGGTTTTTAATTAAAATGGCCGAAATGAAGATTCCTCAAAAGTACTCTTCTCCCATAACAGATACGCTGCCAGAAAAATTTGAATATGAATTTCTGAAAAATTCAGTAAATGATATCCTAAATGATCCTAAAATAAGCAATGACAGAAGACTTGCATTAGAGGAAATTAAATGGCTTGCAAATTCGTACTATGATCTTAAATTTAAAATAGATTCAGATATTTCTGAACGCGTGCTCTTCCCCAGTTCCCCATCTGAAAGCCAAGGAATGGAAGACGCCAGATTTGTAAGATTTACTGATGATGACGGAACTCAGAAAATTTACGCTACTTACACGGCTTACGATGGACATACCATAATACCCAAACTACTTTCTACAGAAAATTTTTTAAAATTCAGAATAATGCCCATTCACGGAGAGGGTGCACAAAACAAGAATTTTGCTCTTTTCCCTAGAAAAATAAAAGGAAAATATGCGATGCTTGCCAGAATAGACGGGGTAAACAATTATATAATGTATTCTGATAGAAATACCCTTTGGAATGATCCCGTACTCATTCAAAAGCCTAAATTCCCTTGGGAGTTTACGCAAATAGGTAACTGTGGCCCCCCATTATATACAGAAGAAGGTTGGTTAATAATCACGCACGGTGTAGGTCCTATGCGAAGGTATTGTCTGGGCGCCTCCCTTTTTGACTTGGAAGATCCTACAATAGAATTGGGCCGATTAAGCGAGCCCTTATTATCTCCCTTAGAGGATGAACGGGAAGGTTATGTACCTAATGTAGTTTATAGCTGCGGTGCCCTTATTCACAATAAGAGTTTAATACTGCCTTATGCCGTTTCAGATTATTCATCTTCTTATGCGGTTGTGGATATGGCAGAGCTTTTATACGAATTAAAAAAGGGAAGCGGTAGCAACTAATTTAATTAGAGACTTTAGGAATAGATAAGACGTCTTTATAAACCTCTATATAAGAAGATATCATAACATCTTTATGAAAATATTTTAGAGCCCGGTTTTTACAATCTGCAGGAGAAATTTTACATAAATGTGATACGGCTTCCACAGCTTCTTCAATAGTATTAACCAGATAACCCGTTTTGCCGTGGGATATCAATTCTGGCATACTGCCTCTATTATAAGCTATTACTGGAGTACCACTAATCATAGCTTCAGCTACACTAAGACCAAAGGGTTCATCAAAATTAATTGGATGCAAAAGACACTGCGCATTACTTAGAAGTTCCTTTCTTTGATTAGAATCTGCATTACCCAGATAAATAATCTGTTCATTATCAATTTTTGGTTTTATTTGAGTTTCAAAGTAGTTTTGATCTTGAATCAGACCAGCAATCTTTAATTGCAATCTGCTTTTCCTAGCTATTTCAATAGCAGCTAAAGTTCCTTTTTCAGGATGTATCCTACCAAAATAAAGCAGATATTCTTCTTTATTTTCCTTGAATAAAAAGTTTTCAGGATCTAAGCCGTGATAAATTGTTCTGGCATAATCCAATTGTGAATTTCTGTCTGAATCTGAAATAGATACGTAGGTTGTTGTATGATTATATTTCTTATAAACCGGCAGAATTTTAGAGGAGGAAAATCCATGTATTGTAGTGACAACAGGTGTATTTATCAATCCAGAATAAGTAAGAGGAAGAAAATCGAAATGGTTGTGTATCACATCAAATTGATTTGCCTTCTCCATTAAATTACTAATGTGGAGGGACTCCCAGACTTTGGCATCGACACTCGGATTTTCGGCATAGCCTTCTTCGCAAGCGGCATCTAATGCAGCAGAAGTAATGGAATCTGCAGTCGCAAATAAAGTGACTTCGTGTCCCTGCTCTACTAAACCTTCAGTAATTATTGACGCCATTTGTTCCCAAGGACCGTAATGTCTTGGCGGTGTACGCCAGGCTATGGGTGACAAAACAGCTATCTTCATATTTTACATTTAGGTTTAGGCTAGCTTTTTAGTCTGCAGAGCTTCCTGTTTAAGTTGTTTTTTAGTCTTAATGCCTTCTGGAAATGCCATTCTTGATAATAGATAACTTAAGGTAGATTCTGCCCCTTGATTTAGGTTTACATTTCGTTCTTCCAAACCGTCGTAACAACCACCGGTGCAGGGATTATAAATTATTTCTTGGAGATGATTATCTCCCATAAACCAATTAAAAGCCTCTTCCATTCGTTCTTCATATCCGGCTGAGGGGACTGTTTCAGCAAAACGTTTAAGAGCTAAAATTGTATAGGCAATATCAATAGGCTGTTCACCTCCCAAGGTATTCCAAAGTTCTTTATCTCCTCTGGTAAACCAATTCTTATTTGATATCACCCTTATACTATTCTCCCTAAATATTTTAGTCAATAAAAAATCAAAAGACGCTCGAGCCGTTTCCAGATACTCTATTTTGTTTGTGGCTAAATAAGCACATAACATAGCATCTGGCAGTACACTGTTCCCGTAGGTTAGATATCCCTCAAACCACCTCCATTTTATATTGGATTCGTGCCGATACATCTGCAATAAACGATTTGCCAACTTTTCTATCAACGATACGGCAAACTCTTTTTTGTGACTCATATTGTAGTAATACAGGCCTTTTATAATAAAAGCCATAGCTCTTGTGGAATAGATATCTGGTAAATACACCACAAGACCATCTAAAATATGTTGAGACTTTACAATTAAATCTGATAATCCATTAGAAACTTGAAATTTTGAAACAAAGTAACCTAAAGCCCATACTGCCCTACCTATGGAATCCTCAAGATTAACTTCCCCATTTTGGTCTGTAAAATTTTTATTTATATCTACATAATTTAAAAAGAGGGATTCTTCATTATAGCAGAAATGAATAAAATCTACATAAATACGTATATATGGAAGAATGGAATCGTCTGCAGTTAATTCAAAATATTTGCAAGCTGCTATTAGTGCCCTCGCATTATCATCGAGTGTATAACCCGAACCAACATCAGGATGATTAATTACCGAAAATTGAATGATGCCAAAATCTGTAGTAAGCTTTTTTAAGTGATCTAAATTAATTGAGGGCTTGCCATAAATGAGCCTAGACCTATTCTGCATAATTTTATCAAATACATGCATATGAGAGATAGCAGAATTTTCCCAAGCCGTAGAGGCGGTGCGATGTAATCCATTTAAACTCATATTTTTTCGCAATTGTTCATCTTTTAAAAGTCTGATCACCTCATTGCGCAATCCCTCTGCATCCTCAAAATCTATAACAATTCCCATATCATTTTTAAGCACTTCTAATGCATGCGGTATAGGTGTAGAGATAATAGGACATCCACAACTTAGCGCATACACAAATGTGCCACTTACGGCCTGATTGGGATCTTTTGATGTAAACAAATAGATGTCAGACAATTGAAGATATTCCAGAAGTTCTTCAAGCGGCATAAACCTATTTAGAAACTTTACATTTTCCGCTATATTGAGTTGTTTAACCTTTTCATTTAAGAATTCCCGATATACTTCACCTTCTTTAATTTTGAGGGAAGGATGTGTTTTTCCGATTATTAAAAAGACAACTTCTGGAAATTCAGAAACTATCCCAGGAAGTGCATTTAATGTGGTTTCAATACTTTTTCCTGGCCCCAAGAGACCAAAAGTTGACAGCACTTTTTTATTACTCAGATTGTATTTTGCTTTTAAATACTCTCGATCCTTATATTTTACAAGATGTGTACCGTGTGCGATGACTTCAATCTGCTCTTGAGGTACATTATAATACTTTTCTAAAAGAGCCGCCGAACTTTGAGTCATCACCGTTATACTTTGGGCAATTTTTGCTATTGCCTGAACATTATTTTTTAATGATTCAGATGGCGTAGGTAGTACTGTGTGGAAGGTGACTAAAATGGGTTTATCTAGCGCATTTAAAAAATCTAAAAATTGTTTCTCCTTACCATGAAAGAATCCAAATTCATGCTGAACGCATATCAATTTTATATTTGAATCTGAATTAATGTATTTAGCAGTCTTCAAGTAAGACGAATCCTGCTCTGTGTTCAGTGTATAATTTATAGCATCATCATAAATATGCCGTTCTGTATCTGTTTCTAAAGGACATATCAAAAATTGAAAATTATCTCCAAATTTTGCATCCAGTACGCCTATCATATCCTGTGAATATGTCGCTATACCACATTCTCGAGGAGGATAAGACGTAATAAACAAAATGGCAGGCTTATTAGATTTGGCCGAACCTATATCATTAAAGCGTCTATTTTGTGTCTGATTTCTTTTTCTTCTAGGCGTTTTCTCTTTGATACGCCCCACGGTTTTAAATTTTAGATGTCTTGGATTTTCCATTTTTTTAGCAATACTGTTAAGGCAAACCAATGCTTAGATAAAAACTTCACGGGATCAAATTTTATTGAAGTTAAAATGAAAATACACTGATAAAAACCTGAAGGTCAACTTTTAGGTGAATTTAAAACTCGAGAGTTATTTTTGCTACCTTTTTATATTACTATTAACAATTATATCTAATATTTCCCCAAAACCGGAAGTATATAAGCGTAGATATATTTAAGAAAAACAATTCGAATAAATTAACGTGTAAATGCCTATTAATTTAAAGACTTAGACTC
Organism: uncultured Flavobacteriaceae bacterium; assembly: GCA_963974735.1. GTDB lineage: Bacteria > Bacteroidota > Bacteroidia > Flavobacteriales > Flavobacteriaceae > Leeuwenhoekiella. The sequence goes on from CAXBEL010000048.1 coordinate 9,733, forward strand.
TTTTACAGGTTTATTTATATCGTATAAATATTTAAGAAATAAAATTGTCTACACAATATTATAATAAATAATACATTCCATTAGAGAGGAGTGTCATCTGGCAATCAAAAAAAAATTGAATGATAAACTACTCATCACGTTTATTATCGTAATGAGATAAGAAAGGGGAAAAATAATTATAAAATCTCCTGTTTATCTTTAGGTCTAATAATTAGGCGTAAATCTTGGTTTTTTGTAAAATATTCCAAAGACCAATTGTAGAAAGTGCGGAGACGGTTGCGGTAGTTTATTAAGGAAAAGAGGTGTATAACGACCCAGGCGAACCAAGCAATAAAACCGCTAAAATGAAGATTCCCTTTAGGTATGTCTGCAACAGCCTTATTACTACCTATAATAGCCATAGAGCCTTTGTCGTTGTATTTAAAAGGATTTAATTGTTGTCCGTTCTCAATCTTTTCAAAATTTTTGGCCAGATTTTTTCCCTGTTGAATAGCGGCTTGCGCCAATTGTGGATGGCCATTCGGAAAATCTGGATCTGAATGGTCTACGCAACTATCCCCTATCGCATAAATATTAGAAGTTCCGTCTACTTTATTGAAGCTATCCACACGTAAGCGGTTTCCACGCTCATAAGTTTCTGGCGGTATTCCATTAAAAACTATACCTGTAACACCAGTGGCCCAAATAAGGTTTTTGCTGCGTATAAAACTTCCGTCCTTAAGACTTACCTTTTCTCCATCAAAGTCTACAACCCGCGCATTCAAAACAACTTCCACCCCCATTTCCTGAAGCTTCTTGAGTGTATATGCCTGGCTTTTCTTGCTCATAGGAGATAACAATTCATTGCCTCCGTTAACCAGATAAATTTTAGCGCCCGAACCGGCAAGCTCGGGAAATTCCTTCCGTATAGTATTATTACGCAATTCGGCAAAAATACCTGATATTTCTACTCCTGTAGGCCCGCCACCAGCAATTACCATGGTAAGAAATGGTAAACGCTCTGATTTATCATTAAGACGCGCAGCCTGTTCTAGACGCTGTAAAAGTACATTGCGCATTTGCAAAGCATCCTCTAGCGTTTTCATTGGGATCGCGTGCTTCATAAGATTGTCCAGACCAAAATAATTGGTCTGAGTTCCCGTTGCAATCACAAGATAATCGTAAGAAAGCTGCCCATTAGAAAGAATGATTTTATTCTTCTCTGGCTGCACTTCCTGCAGTTCCCCCATCCAAAAATGAAAATTTTCCCTTCCCCTAAATAAGTTGCGAAAAGGATAAGTGATGGACGAAGGATCTAAATACCCCGTAGAAACCTGATAAATTAAAGGTGGAAAAAAGTTATAGTTGTTTTTATCTACCAGCGTGATATCAAACTGCGACTTACCTGCCAGTGATTTTGCTAGATTAATACCTGCAAACCCACCTCCTATTATCACAATTTTTTTTGACATAGCGCTTTTTGTTTAATAGCGTAAAACTACTAAAAAGCGGACTTAAAAAAGCAGGTTTTATTTGCTCAATCTTGCAGTGCATGTATCATGTTCATATCAATCCATTTTGAAACTGGAACACCATCTTTTACTTCCTGAATTTCGCAACCTGATTCATCAAATTTATAATTGTAAACAACAGTTCCTTTAATTTTTAATTCCCCTTCTTTGCTTTCCTTTTTTAATTTGAATTTCCAAGTGCGTTTATATGTAGGAGAATAGAATATCAGGTAATTGGGATAAACTCCAGTTCTTTGAAATTCTCGCATTCCGCCCTGCTGATGGGTTATGGTTAGGTCTATATTCATTAGGTAATTATTTTATTAGTCTAAATATAATATTTCATATATGCTAAAATAAAAAATCTTCAAAGAAGACCTCCAAACCTTCTAACGCGCTAGTAACTAGAAAAATACCCATAAATGGGTATTTTTTAACTTTCAAAATAATTCTATTTTTATTGATCATTAAATGTTAGGATAATGGAAAATTTTAGAAATTGGTTAGGAATAATTGTAATAATCATATCGGTTATATCTCTTGTTATTGTAGGATGTGTAATAGTAGTTCAATCGCAGGATAATGAGGATTATAAATTTGTATTTACTTCTTTATTACCCTTAGTAGGAACATGGGTTGGGGTTGTTTTAGCTTTTTATTTTGGAAAAGAAAATTTTGAAGCTGCAAGCAATCGATATGAGCGCATTTTCGAAAAACTTTCACCAGATATTTTAGACGATATTCCTGTTAAACAGATTATGATTACAAAAAAAACTATGGTCTTCAAAAATTGGGAAGATATCTCAAATATGACTGTGGAGGATACTCTTAAGTTTTTAATTGAAGTTGATAAATCTCGACTTCCAATTTTACAGAATAATTCCATTAAATACATTATTCACCAATCATTGCTTAGTAAACCACTTACACAAGAAGATGGGAGTATAAAAACAAACTCCAGCATTAAGATGAGTGAATTTATCAAAAAAGATGAAATTCAAAATGTAATTTCTAAGATTATTCAAGTCAATGAGAATGAGATTCTCGAAAATGTAAGGGTTCTAATGACCGAAGATTCAAATTGTAAAGATGTCTTTGTAAAAGATCAGTCAGGAAATTTAGTAGGATGGCTTACTGATACACTGATCTTACGTTACATAAACTCTTAGCGAATCAATATTCACTTAATTGATTCAACAACTATGGTCAATTCGTCTTAATTTAAATAATGTAGAAAATGTTGCAAAATAATTGAAAAAATAAAAATTAAGAAAGTATCAAAGAATGATTTAAAAGAATCTACTCGTTTAAAAAAACTGGAAGATGAAATGACTGCAGAAGTTTTAAAAAATGAGAAACCACTTACACTTAAAGAATTAAAATCTAATTTTTATCGTCGAGCAAGTTTAGATACCACAAAAAATATAGTCTCGGCATCAGATCAAATGTTTGAAGTATATGAATATGTTGTAGGTAATGAGCCTCCTAAGATTGATATTACCTACGAAATCAAAGTGGATGGTTTTGAGTCTATAACAATTGGGGATATTCCTTATCCTCAAAACAAAAGAGAGGTGTCTGTAACATTACTCAACAACAAATTTCCCATTACAATAGAGCGTGCGGGACACGCAACTTGGGAATTTAAGGGTACTAAAATTATAAGAAATGATGGACAAAAAATGGCAATGGATAATCCAGTATAAGATACAGTAAATACAAAAATGATAACTGTTTATGAATCCTAAAATTTATTTTATTAGTCTTTTTACTATTTTACTAATCATTGTAAACTACAGTATAACGTACGCCCAACTTTTGGGGCAAGATAAAGATGGGTTTAGCTCTATCGTTCTGCCTTCTGCAACTTTTGATCTTGATTTGGCTAATAATGTTGCCAGTTTTTCTTTTTACCAAGATATTTATAGAAGTGCAACTGAAGTAAATTATAAAGATGATTTTGATTGTGTTTATAATACCAATAGTCAAGATGAACTTGAGGACTGCATTAGAAATAACTGGAGTACTAATGAAAGAATTTTTAAGGATAATCCGAGGAACAATTATCAGATGGTGGGCTTGGATATAAAAGGCAAAAGTAGTGATGGGATTGCTACAATAGTTGCAGGAGAACAAGTTTCTACCAATGCGAGCATATCGGGAATGTATGGTATGGCTTGGAAAAGAAAGATATACAATTTTTCAAAAGTTTCAGAAATGGCAAGGGCGTATAAAAATGAATTAGAATCAGATGATGAACAACAGTTAAAATCCAAGGTAAAAAAAGAAGTTGAGAACCTTGTTTTAAATGGCATTTTTACTCCCGAACAGTTTAATTATTACTATTTATCAGTAGAAGATGCAGAAAAAAAGTACAGAAGTGACCGTATTAAAACCAAAATTCAACAACTTAAAGGATTAACAACATCTAATTCTACCGCGATCTTAGAAGGACTTGTAAAAAGATTTACAGACTTAAAAACAATAGCTCTAGACTAAAAATTAAAAATTTAAATAGCATAATTAATTCTAATTTAAAAAATGACATTAAATATGCCATTAACAAGAACATTATTGAATTCGAAAATATAGCAGATCAAAAAGATTTTCAAAATGAAAAATTCTCTTATACACTCACCCCTCCCTTTCTTAATAAAACCTGGGATACGATAGTTTCACATTTAGATAAACAACGAGAAATTTTAGAATATAAAATTTATGTGCAGAAAACTAAATCTACCCAAAGTGGTTTTAGTGAATTAATAAGAGCTTATAAAAATTATAGTAATTTTTTAGAAAATGAAGTTGCTAGCAACAAGGAGTTAGATCAATTAATGAATGATGCCTATATATTTAAAAGACATTTAGTTTATGGTAAAATAGGTTTTTTAGGATCTTCCTTTAAATACGATTATGCCAATGACAGTACTAAGATTTCAGACCGTTTTAAAACTAGGGAATTTCAGGGGTTTAGAATAGAACTCGGTTACACCCTACAAAGTAATAGGTATAATTATTTTGGTGTCAATTTAAGTTTAAACAGTACAAATAACATAGATAATCTAAAGAGCACAACATTTAAGTTGGAGACCATTGATAGCTCGATAACTAGTGGAAATTTTTCCACCAGTGAGGAAATAAAAGCTTTATCAGGTTCTTATGACAGGTTTTTGCGATATGATATAAGTCTTGATTATGTAAGATTACTTCCTTTAAAAAACCATTCTATTAAATATTCGGATAATGATAAACTTTTATTAAGCTTAAATCCATACTTACTCCATAAAATATATTCAGATTCTGATACCTTAAAACCAAATACCAGTTTAGGATTTGGAGTTTATGCATTCAACAGAGAAAATGGCAGTATAATGGGAGGGTTATTTTTACAAGCTGATGATCTCTTCGATGTAAATACAGATGAATCAAGATCACTTTCTAAAAAAATGGTATTTGGAGTAGTTTTTAAGGCTGCTATAAAAAGCTTTGATCCTGCTAAATAAAATATTTGTGCTAGGGATGGATTGTTCTATGAATTTAAAATTTCAAATCCTACTCATACTGCGCCAACGTATTCTCCAGCATTTGAATAATTTCCTTTTGTAGACTTTTGGGCTCCTCTACTTTTACAAATTCAGACATTTTCATAAGCTGCATTTTCAGTTCGTAATTGGGAATCAAATGATAAGTGGCGGTGCCATATTCTTCGCCAGGTAGGATATGTAGTTTCTGACTGTGGTGCAGGGGTAAACTTTCCAGATAATGTAAATGCTTAAAATAAACCCGTAAAACTACCTTTTGCGCTTTGCCAGCACTATAATTAAGCCCAACAACATAATTAAACTGATCCAATTGCTTTTCAAAATCGGATGGATTTAATGTTGATCTTCCAAAAGTTTTGAGTTTTAAAAGCCGATCAATCCCAAAAGTGCGGATTTCATTCTTGCTCTCTGGAACTCCTACCACATACCACCTGTTAAGATATTCTTTTATGCGCAGGGGAGTAATTGTATAATCTTTTAAAGTTTGATTCCAGAAATTCTGATGTTTAAATTTCAGCTGCTTTTTTTGTTGTATTGCAAGCAGAATGGTTTTTAGCTGCCCCATTCCTTTAAATTGAGAGGAATCATCCAAATCTACCTTATCTATAAAATCATTAAAATCTGTTAGTCCATCTTTTACAAGTTGGCCTATATGAACCAACTCAAGAAATTTAAAAAATTCATGAAGCCGGGGCTGATTATCATCACTTATTAAATAGCCTTTTGTGTTGCGGTTATAGCAGATTTCTAATTGAAATTCATCCCGAAGGCATTTTATATCCCTTTCAAAGGTGCGCCCTTCTATAAAGATCTCTTCACTTGACAAACGTTCTAGAATCATTTTCTTTGAAATATTGGGGCTTTCGGTTATAATTCGAATAATTTGCTCCAACCTTTTTATTTGATGATACCCCGCCATAAATTTCTTTTAAAGCAAAATACAACTTCATACCGACATCAATTGGCGGAGCAGCTTTTTATCTTTACTAAAAGACCAATAATATGCCGATAAACAATTATGAAATGATCCTTCAGCAAACAGCACATGACCTAGATCGAATGAAAAGGGAGCTCTTTACAAACCTTATAAATCTGGCAATGAGCGGTGAATTACAGAATATAAATTCAGTATTTGATGAAGGGGATCTATTTCAGTTTGAACTGGACCATTTTAAAGACATCAAAGACATCAACATTAAAACACTTATTAATCTTCTTGAACAAATGGAGGAAACAATTGTTAAGCTGGAACATGCAAGAAATAGAATGTGATTCCTCTTAAATCGTCATTATTAATAGTTTGCCTAGTTGTGCTTGTTTCCTGTAATGAAAATAAAATGTGCAATAAATTTAAGCACGTGCAAATCGAAAAAATAAGTGCTTATCTCACTGAATTAAAAGGGGGATCCTGGACAAGAAAATCTGATAATTCTCTATATGAATTGCAACGTGTTTATGAGAATGGACTAATCCATTTGGAAGCCAATATCTCTGCTCAAGACACTGTGTTTATTGAATATATTTACGAAGGAAAAGAGCTTAAAAAGGAAGTAAATTTTGGTCTGGGCTATATAGATACACTATTCGTTAACTCCTGGAATGAATATGGGAAAGCGCTTACCTATAAAAATTCTGCAGTACGCAGAACATATAAAGGCTGTAACCTAACTGTTATGGTTCTTTCTAATGAAAATCAAAAAACCTTAAAGAGTAGAACAATGCTATATCAAGATAATTTTCCACATAAAATAGAGTTCCGGATTGGAGACTCTATTTTAGCTAATGAAACTGTCTATTTTACAAATTATATTTTTGATAAGCGTAAAAATTGGACTTCTAGAATTATTGTAAAACCTGAAGATACCTATATGGAAGTCCGTACATTAATCTACGAGTAAGCGATCAATTATTATCTCAACAATTAATCATTAAGATGCAATTCTAATTAAAGAAATGCGAAGTGTGGCTTTCCCTTTAGCATTAAAAAATCTATGGTTATTAACCATAAGCTTCACCATTTACGCTCAACATTTTATTTATAAAAATTCATTAGTCAGCAATTCATTTCCTGATGAAAAGAGTTGCCCAACCCTCAATTTTCATTTTTAGCTTTTGATTTTTAATGCCGCCTTGCCAGAAATAAACCAAAATTAAAAGAGGGGTTTTGATAATCAATAAGATATTTTCGGACAGGAAATAACTCCATTCGTCCTAAACCGTTTGTTTTAAGATGTTTTATCCAGTTGCTTTATGTAGAAATCAAAAAATAAAGCAGAATGATTACAACAAGTGAAATAATGCAGGTATTCGGTATGCCTGATCAAGAAGGCTCTTATTTAGTAACTATAAAACTGCCGTACCCCATGCGCTTAGCCTGGGATAAACAGGTAACTGTAGAAAGGATGCGTTGCCATATAAAAGTTGCAGACCAACTTACCCATATATTCAATGAAATCCTTGATCATTACGGCTTAGACAAAATAAAAAAGCTTGGTCTGGATCTTTTTGGAGGTTGTTTTAATTATAGACAAATGAGAGGGGGATCAGATTGGTCACGCCACAGCTGGGGTCTTGCTGTTGATTTAGATCCAGAAAGAAACGGTCTACACTGGGATTCTACAAAGGCAATTTTTGCCCATCCCGAATATCAGGATATGATTGATATTTTTTACAAACACGGCTTTGAGTCTTTGGGAAGGGAGAAAAACTACGATTGGATGCATTTTCAAGTAAAGTCGGAAGAATTAAATACTTAGAAGTGTTGAAACAACCCATGTGGAAAAATGATTTGAACTCTAATTATTGTATTAGCTATTTAGAACTCCATTGACAACTCTTTTAAATTACATATATGAAAGCATTTAAAACATCATTAGTATTCGCATTTATTCTCTTTCTAACAAACCCAGCTTTTGCTCAAGGAAATAATTCAGTGAGTCAAATTTTATCTGACAGTTATACTACTGCCATAAAAAAAGGGACATTAAAGGTATTATAGCACTGTACACCCAAGACGCCACTATTCGCAATTCTGACGGATCTATAACTAAAGGAATTAAAAATATTGAGGCACAGTACCAATCTGTATTTGATGCTGGCCAATATAAAATTGAACTTAAAGCAATTGAGGATGCTCCACTTGATAAAAATTATTATTTCTCAAGCGGAACCTACACATTCGCTGGGCTGGATAAAGATAAAACAGTCACAGCAGGAACTTATGTGAATGTTTTGAAGAAAGTAAAAAAGGATTGGAAAATCTATAAAAGCTATCGCTTTACTTCGGATGAGTAAGTAAAACACCCTCATAAATTGCCGCTATTCACCAATTACAATGGGTGTAACGGTATTTATATTAGAGCTGTACAATGATACTAAGCATAATCTACTAAACACAAACAATCCAAAACTAAATATTATGAAAAACTTAATTCTATTAGGACTTACATTCGTCCTCTTCACAAGTTGTGAAAGTAACGACAAACAACGTTATACCCAACAATCATCTGAAATTGAAACTTATAAAAAGGTTATTGAGGCCTATGAAAAACAAAACTGGGAAGAGATGACCAGTTATTACGCAGATACTGCCAAAATAATGAACAATGCAATCGAGAAAAATGGACAATCCTTAGAACAATTGGTAGCTGAAAATGAAGAAGATGCAGCGCTCTTTAGCACTTGGGATTATGTGGATGATGAATCTGAATATGAAATGGTGGAAACTGATAAAGGAGAAACCTGGGTAAATTTTTGGGGTCTTTGGCAAGGCACCCTTAGAGAGAATAATCAATTATATGAAATACCCTCACATATAACAGCACGCTTCGTAGATGGTAAAATTGTAAAAGAATTTGGTTACTGGGACATTTCTGAAATTTTATTGGATATGCAAGCTCTACAAGATGTTGACACAGACACTTCTGAAGATATTGCGATGGATGAATAACCAAGTTTTAAGATTTCAATCATACTGATGCTATAGAAATAGACATTTTGATTCTAGTAAATATTCGACTCTCACTTTTATATTGACGATGTAGAAGGATCAGACGCTGTTTGTGAATAAATGGCATCAATCATTAAAATCAATTTTAAATGAAAACAATAAAAACAATACTTATTGCTGGAGCCCTAGGAGAATTTAACGAGATTTCCGGACTTAATACCGATACCAAAAGGGGTACTATACTTCTAAAAAACGTCGTTTTTAAACCTCAGCTAGAACTCTGGGCAGGATATGGAACTCCCCTTGATAAGAAAGGAACAGTGCTAATTGAAGAAAAAGACGAATCCGGCTTATCAATAATGACCTGGAAGCTACTGAATGCATACGCTACCCAATTTTCGACAAATACCCCGATAAATGGCTCAGGACCAAGTTTTAAAAGTATTGAGTTGTCTTATGAAGACATTAGCAAAGAAGTATCCTAATATAAAAATAGATAGTAATTAACCTGAATAGCAACAATTTAAATTTTCAAACTAAAAATACAAGACTTTAACGGTTACAAAAATTATAAAAAACACCTTGTTCAATGAAAAAATCAGCATTGTTAATCGCTCTATGTTTTATAAGTAGTACCCTCTTATTCGCTCAAAAAAACAACATTGATAAAGATCTTAAAATGTACGAAGCCACTTGGGATAAAATTATCAATGATGGTCAGATTGATGAAATTAATGACTCCAATTTTGATAGCAATATTGTTCTTGTTTCAAGCCCAGAAAATATTGTTGGTATAAACGATTTTAAAGCCTATTATCAAAACTATCTTACAGGGTTTAGTAATGTAAAATTCACTATTGTAGATGCCTTTGGACAAGGAGATAAAATCGTAAAACACTGGAATTTTAAAGGTAAACATACAGGTGAATTCTTCGTTATTCCTGCCACTGGTAAAATGGTAGATGTAGAGGGTGTTACGCTGGTCAAAATGAAAAATGGAAAGATTGCCCAAGAACAGGATTTTATGGACAATATGATTTTTATGCAGCAATTGGGTTTGATTTCAGATTTAAATAATATGGCAGTTGTAGATGGTCTTTATAAAGCTTTTGGCTCTGGTGATATTCCCGCTGCGTTGGGAGCAATGGATTCTCAAATAGAATGGAACGAAGCAGAAGGCAATTCATTAGCTGTAGGTAATCCTTATATAGGTCCAGATGCTGTTCTTAATGGTGTTTTTGCAAAACTGGGAGCAGAACACGAGTATTTTAAGCTGGCTGATATAGAACTTCATGAAATGAGCAACAACCAGATTTTGGCAACACTGCGTTACGATGCCAAAGTGAAGAAAACAGGGAAAGCCTATAATGCTCAAGTGGCCCATTTATGGTCCCTAAAGGACGGTAAAATCACTGCATTTCCACAATATGTAGATACTAAAAAGCTGGCAGAGGCAGAAGAACAATAAACTTGAATGTAAAATATTTATTCATCTGATATTTAGATAGATATAATGATTAATTTAATAACTTCTTAATGGAAATCAATAGTTGTTAAATTAAATTCCAGTCACTATAAGTCTATTTAAAAACCAAAAAACTATGAAAAACGTGCATCCAGAATGGTCAAAAAATGAACTTAAAATATATATACTCTTGCTTTGTGCAAAAGCAGACTCTATAGAGACAGAAGAGGAGCTGGATTTAATAAAATCAAAAAGTAACAGGGAAACTTTTGATAAAATTTATAAAGAATTCTCAGCAGATGATGAGAGTGCATGCCTGGAAAAAATACAATCTAATATCGCACTTCACGAATATTCTAATATGGAACTTTCACAGCTCAAAAAAGAAATCCATGAAATTTTCTTATCAGACAAAAAACTTCATATGAAAGAGCGCTATTTAGATCGATTGCTTGATAATATTCTCTATTGATTCTATATGATATTTGTGCAAAAAGAAATATGAATGATTAAACCAGAATTCGGTTAAAATGAAATAAACATATCAAATTAATTTACCCGCTATTTTTCTCTTTATTATTTCTCATTAGCTGCATCAGTCACTAATTCAATATTATTGATGAGGTTTTAAGATTCTATTAGCTTTAAAACTTTATTAAATTCTTTATTTTCAGTCTTAAAGAAATTTGTCGCTCCACTTAAAATAAAGAATATGGAAGATTTTTTAAGTCAAGAATATTGGAATAATACAATACAGGATTATTTAATTGTCTTAGGTTCTATAATGCTGGGCATTCTTATTCTGAGGATTTTTAAAAGCACCATACTTAAGCGTGTAAAAAAGTTTACCGAAAGAACTGAAGGTAATTTTGATGATTATGTTGTAGAAAGTATAGAAAAATACCTTCTCCCTGCTGTGTACTTTACTATTGTGTATACAGGTTTAAAAACCTTGAATCATACCGCAAAGGTAGATAATGCCCTATCTGCAGCCTATACCATAATTCTAACTTATTACGGGATCAGTCTCATTGCCAACATAGTGAGATTAGCTCTTAGATCTTACGCAAGGAAAAGGGGAGACGGGCCAGGAGCTATTAAACAGATAAATGGCATCATCATTATCTGTATCGTTTTGGTTTGGGGACTAGGACTGTTATTCTTATTTGACAACCTGGGCTATGATGTTACGACAATTATAGCTGGCCTTGGGATTGGGGGTATTGCCATTGCGCTTGCTGCACAAAATATTCTAGGTGACCTTTTCAATTATTTTGTCATCTTTTTTGACCGGCCATTTGAAATAGGCGATTTTTTAGTGATAGGCGATAAAAATGGAATCGTAGACGAAATAGGAATCAAAACCACCCGAATAAAGACTTTATCAGGAGAACAACTGGTTATGGCTAATAGTGACTTAACCAACTCCCGTATTCATAACTATAAAAAAATGCAGCGTAGAAGGATTGTTTATAGCATTGGTGTTAGTTATGAGACTTCCCTTGAACATCTTAAACAAATACCTGCTATACTTAAAGAAATTGTTTTGGCCCAAAACCCTGTAAGTTTTGACAGGGCACATTTTCTGGAGTTTGGTGACTCCAGCCTCAATTTTGAGATGGTATATTTTGTTGAAAATCCCGATTATAATACGTATATGGATATTCAGCAGGAGATAAACCTCGGCATTTATGAGCGGTTTGAAGCATTAGGAATAGTTATAGCCTTCCCTACACGTACGCTGTATGTGCGTAACGAAACAGACCAAAAATTTAAAGTAGAATCTAATATACCGGAGGAGGTTGCATTTGACCGCGCTGGAGAAACCTCTAGCTAAAAGCCCAATGAGAAATATAAAACGCTCTTAAACAACATGAATCGATATAAGATCAAATTCTC
>CAXBEL010000049.1:0-21840 GCA_963974735.1 uncultured Flavobacteriaceae bacterium
GTGTGGCAACAATAAATTTTAACGGAGGTGAAGTCTCTGGTAATATTGCCGCTTCCGAAGGAGGTGCGTTCTGGAACAATGTGGGGACAATGATGGTTGATGGTACTTCTTTTGACTCGAATATAGCTAATGGGGCAGATGCCACAAACGGCGGAGGGGCCCTGTTCAACAATGGCGGTACGCTTGAAGTTGTAAATGCTATGATCACCAGCAATATGGCCAACGGCGCATCTGGTTCCGGGGGCGGCATACAAAACGTTGCAGGCGGAACGCTCAGCGTGAGCGATTCTGAGATATCTGGAAACAGTTCAATGCGTGCCGGAGGCGGTATAGAGGACAATTCCTCTGAAGCAACAGGAACGCTAATGCTTACCAATGTTAAGCTGGATAACAATATGACCGGTGGGGCTCCCGGAAACGGTGGTGGACTCCACATAACCGGTGGGGGCAATGCGACCATTACAGATGGTTCGGTAAGTGGGAACACCGCCACAAATGAAGGTGGAGGCCTTTGGAACGGCGGTGGTACGATGACCATTACCGGTACTGTGATATCGGGGAACTCAGCTAACGGAGATACCGTTTCCGATCCCCTGGAAATAAAAGGGGGTGGAGGAATCTTCGCCAATGATAATGGGACTTTGGTAATAAATGAAGGGACATCCATAACAGGAAATTTTGCTCCTGGAGCTGGAGGTTCCGGAGGTGGTATATTGATGGCTGTTGGTTCTGGACTAACAATTATGGGCACAGCGGATTCACCGGTTATGATAGAAGACAATGCAGCAAACCGTGCCGGTGGAGGTATTGAAGACTGGTCATTGGATACGGTGGAATCTATGCTTTCTTATGTGATGTTCAGTGGTAATAGTGCTGGGGTGGATATTGATGGTTTCACTGCTACAGCCGCTCCGGGCAACGGAGGCGCTATCCATATAACTGGTCCAGGGAATATGTCGATTACCGGTGGTAGCGCAGATGGCAACATGGCGGCTTCCGAAGGTGGTGCATTCTGGAATAATGTGGGGACAATGATGGTTGATGGTGCTTCTTTTGATTCCAATATGGCCAATGGTGCCGATGCCACAAATGGAGGTGGAGCCCTGTTCAATAACGGAGGTACGCTTGAAGTTGTAAATGCTATGATCACAGGCAATATGGCCACCGGTGCCTCTGGTTCCGGGGGCGGCATACAGAACGTAGCGGGCGGTACGCTGAGCGTATCGGATTCCGAGATATCTGGCAACACTTCGATGCGTGCCGGTGGCGGTATAGAGGACAACTCCTCTGAGGCAGTTGGGACTTTAACTTTAACGAGATTAACTGTGAGTGCCAATGGTACAGGTTCGTCACCAGGTAACGGAGGCGGATTACATATAACAGGGCCAGGAGAGGTTATGATAGTTAGTAGCACATTTAATGATAATACGGCCACAAATGAAGGTGGAGGTATTTGGAACGGAAGTGGACCCATGACTATAATGACCAGTACTATTTCAGGGAATTCTGCAGAGAAAGTTAGTGCCGGAATATATAATTTAGATGGGGTAGTAGATTTAAATGCTACAACTATCGTCCTGAATAATGCAACTTCTGAAGGTGGTGGTCTTTTTAATGCTCCTAATTCACCCACTACTAGCTTTAAAAATACAATTATAGCTAAGAACACTGCTCCAAATGGTATGGATATTGGATCTAAAAATGGCACTTTTATTTCAAACGATTACAACATTGTTGGCATTGATGATTTTCGTACGATAACAGCTAAAAGTAATGATTTTGTTGGCTCATTAAACTCTCCTATAGACCCTATGATAGGACCTTTAGCAGATAATGGTGGATTAACAGAGACTCATGCATTACTTGACACCTCTCCAGCTTATAACTCTGGTGATCCAGCTGATCAATTTGTAGATCAGATTGGACAAACAGTTTTTAAAGGAATTCGAGATGTTGGATCCTTTGAGTCTCAGGCAGTTTTATCACTTAAGGATTTCGTAACGGCTTTAAAGGAAAGTAAATTGTATCCTAACCCTGCTGTAAATGGAAATGTGAATTTGAGAATATCAAATGAAATTAAAAATGATGTTGAAATTTCAATAATTGAGATAGGCTCTGGAAAATTGGTGTTGTCTCAGCAAGGAAAACCTGGTTTAAATAATTTAAATCTGAGTGCACTTTCTGCAGGAGCATATGTGGTTCGCTTAGTCAATGGGGAAACAGTAGAATCATTAAAAATGATTGTTGGCAGATAGTTTTATAATAACCATTCTACAAAAAAAGCGTCCCAATAATTTGGGACGCTTTTGCTTTTAGATAGAAGCCTTTTCCTTTAACGGAATCTGGTGACGAATAAGATCATCAAAGGTTTCTCTTTTTCTTATAAGAATTGCTTCTCCATCTTTATAGAGAACTTCTGCTGGACGATAACGTGAATTGTAATTGCTTGCCATTGTAAAGCAATATGCTCCTGCATTGCTAAATGCCAAGATATCCCCTTCAGCTATTTCTGCAATTCTGCGATTATTTGCAAAAGTATCTGTCTCACAAATATATCCTACCACAGAATAAAAACGCTCTCTTCCGTCGGGACTACTTATATTTTCAATATGATGTTGAGAGCCATAAAGCATAGGTCGAAGCAGATGGTTAAAGCCACTGTCAACCTGAGCAAAAACAGTAGAAGTGGTTTGTTTTACAACATTCACTTTTACAAGAAATTTTCCAGATTCACTTACTAGAAATTTCCCGGGTTCAAAAGCAAGAGTAAGTGGCTTACCATATTCTTTGGCAAAAGCGTTAAAACGATTTCCCAATTTATCACCCAATTCTTCAATATTTGTCTCAATGTCACCTTCTTTATAAGGAACTTTAAAACCACTACCAAAGTCCATAAACTCCAATTCTTTAAAATGCTTTGCAGTATCAAAAAGTATTTCGGCTGCGTATAAGAAAACATCTATATCCAGGATATCACTCCCAGTATGCATGTGGATACCGTTAACGTGCATACCTGTATTTTTTACGATACGTAAAAGATGTGGAATCTGATGAATTGAAATACCAAATTTGCTATCTATATGACCTACAGAGATGTTCGTATTTCCTCCTGCCATTACATGTGGATTGACTCTAACACAAACTGGTACTGTAGGATGTTTGGTTCCAAATTGCTCTAATATAGAAAGGTTGTCTATATTAATTTGCACACCCAGTTTAGCAACAGCTTCAATCTCATCTAGGGAAACTCCATTGGGTGTAAAAATAATTTTTTCCGGTTCTACTCCGGCTGCAAGACCAAGCTTTACCTCTTGTATAGAAACGGTATCTAATCCAGCACCCAGCTCGTGCAATACTTGCAAGACAGCAATGTTAGACAAAGCCTTAACAGCATAATTAATGCGTAGATTCTTTACCTTTTTAAATCCTTCAGTAAGACGTTTATACTGATTCTCAATTTTTTGAGCATCATAAACATATACGGGACTACCATATTCTCTGGCAATTTCTAAAAGGTTCTGATTTGTCATTTTATTTTTAGCTTTTTAAACGCACAAATCTAGTATAGAAATCCTACTTAGGCACTCTAATAAGCTAAAAATTATAAATTAGGATAGGCTATTTGCTAAAAATTTAATTTTATGATTGCTTTTTTGTAAATTCTCAATTAGTAAAAAAGCTTAAAATGACAGAAACACTTGCTATGTTTCCTTTAGAACTGGTGGTTTTCCCAGAAGAGAGACTAGCCCTGCACATATTTGAAGATCGGTACCAACAGCTAATTGCAGATTGTGAGACAGATGTCATCACATTTGGTATTCCTGCTTATATAAATAAAAAAATGGCTTTTGGGACAGAAGTTAAATTAGATCGTATTGTTAAGCGTTATCCTTCTGGAGCAAGTGACATTATATGTAAAGGTTTACGTGTTTTTAAAATAGAATCTTTTTTTAACACACTGGGGGATAGAATGTATGCAGGAGCTTCTATAAGGTATTTACCCAATTTAGAAGATGGTACAATGCATCAAAAACGTCGTTTTGTAACTTTAGTTAAAGAGTTATATTCCGCTTTAGATGTAGTGCTTCCTACATTTAATCCAGAAGATATTAGCAGTTATTCATTTGCTCATAAAATTGGTCTTGCATTAGAGCAGGAATTAAAGCTTATACAGATTGAGTCTGAATCGGAACGTTTTGCTTTTTTGATTGATCATTTATCAGTTACTATTCCTGTGATTAAACAGGTAAACAGAACAAAAGAATTAATAAAAATGAATGGTCATTTTAAAAATTTTGATCCACTGGATTTTAAGGATTTTAAGCTTGAAGATTTTTAGAGGTTAAAATAAAATGCAATAGCGAATTGATTTTAATAACTTCATTTAAGTAAAAAAGGACTAGAAAATTTCATTTTACTTCCTTCAACATAAGTTTTGGATTTAATTGAACTATAAAATTTCTGTCATTTACTCCTAATTGCAAAACCTTTATTCCAGAATATTTTTCTTTTATCATTTATTTTGACATTATTACATGGTTTAGACATAAAAACCAATGAAAATAGGATGTTTAAACATTAGTAGGGTTAAAGGGAAATGGTTACTTTTGTCCTGCAAATTTCAAAATATAAGAAACGCCTGATTATGAATTTACACGAATATCAAGGAAAGGAAATACTTAGCAGTTTTGGTGTGCGTATTCAACGCGGTAAAGTAGCAACTACTCCACAAGAAGCTGTTGAAGCAGCTAAAAAACTTACAGAAGAAACCGGTACAGGTTGGCATGTAATTAAAGCTCAGGTTCACGCTGGTGGACGTGGTAAAGGTGGTGGTGTAAAACTTGCCAAGAATCTACAGGAAGTAGAAAAAATATCAGGCGAAATTATAGGAATGAACCTTGTTACCCCTCAAACTTCTGCTGAGGGTAAAAAGGTACACCAGGTTTTAGTTGCTGAGGATGTTTATTATCCTGGTGATAATGAACCTGAAGAATACTATATGTCTGTATTGCTTAACCGTGGTACAGGTAAAAATATGATAATGTATTCTACCGAAGGTGGTATGGACATTGAAACGGTGGCTGAAGAAACTCCACATCTTATTTTTCATGAGGAAGTTGATCCTGCTGTTGGATTAATGCCTTTTCAGGCAAGACGTATAGCATTTAATCTAGGATTGAGTGGTGGCGCATTAAAGGAAATGATCAAATTTGTTTCTGCTCTTTACGAGGCATATACAAAATCGGATTCTTCATTATTTGAAATTAATCCTGTTCTTAAGACGAGCGATGATAAAATAATGGCAGTGGATGCAAAGGTTTCTCTTGATGACAATGCCTTATTTCGCCATAAGAATTACGCTGCTATGCGTGATGAAAGAGAAGAGAATGCTGTAGAAGTAGAAGCAAGGGCTGCTGGTCTTAACTATGTTGATCTAGATGGTAATGTAGGTTGTATGGTGAATGGAGCAGGTCTCGCAATGGCTACTATGGATCTTATTAAGCAGGCAGGTGGTGAGCCAGCCAACTTTTTAGATGTAGGTGGTACAGCAGATGCAGAGCGTGTGGAAACAGCTTTTAAATTGATATTGAAAGATCCAAGTGTAAAAGCAATACTTGTAAACATTTTTGGAGGTATCGTTCGTTGTGATCGTGTAGCTCAGGGTATTGTTGATGCTTATAAAAATATGGGTAATATTGAAGTGCCAATTATTGTAAGATTACAAGGGACCAATGCAGATATAGCAAAAGAACTTATTGACAATAGCGGATTGGACGTACAAAGTGCGATCGAATTTCAAGAAGCTGCTGATAAAGTTCACGCTGTGCTTTCTTAAATATAAATATACTTTTCGCAAAGCGGAAAAAATGAAAACCTCCAATAATTGGAGGTTTTTTTATGTCTGGATTTTTACTTTTTTTATTTAAAATAGAATTGATTAAGCCTATTCTTTGATTTTACAAAAAGGCATTTTTAAAAATTGAATAAGAGAGAACCGAGTTTCTTTTATCATACCTTTTACTAAATTTGGCGCTATGCAAAAACAGGATTTTATAGTTGCTTTAGCTTCTTTGACCACCGGATTCACTCCCGTTGTTGATTCTTTTTTCTCTCAGGAGGATTATATTTCTTTAGACCTATCTGTAAATAATGAAGATTTAAAAAAGGTAGATGCTTCCTCTGCTAGCGCTTTAGGTAATTATATAAATGGGCATTTAAAAAAGGAAAGCGGAAAAGTGGCCTATGGCGGCTATAACGAAAAGCGAGACATCTACACCAGAAGTTCCTATTTTAATCAAAACAGTCCAGAAACGCAGCGCAATATACATCTGGGCATAGATATATGGTGTCCAGCAGGTACAGCTGTTCTAGCTCCTATTTCTGCTAAATTGCATAGTTATAAGGATAATAAAAATTACGGTGATTATGGTCCGTGTATTATTCTGAAGCATTCTATTAAAGACTTAAACTTTTATACGCTTTATGGACATCTTACCAGAGAATCGTTAGAAGGTTTAAAAGTGGGTCAATTATTTAAAGCTGGTGAGACTATAGCCCACCTGGGAGAGCCTTTTGAAAATGGCGATTATGCACCCCATTTACACTTTCAGATTATTAAAGATCTTCAAGGAAATGAAGGGGATTATCCGGGTGTTTCAAACACATCACATCTGCCATTTTATCTTAAAAATTGCCCCGATCCAAATTTGCTTTTAAAAATTTTCTGATAAAGAAGAGCGGTAGTATTGGGTAATAAAGACTTGGTACATAGAAGATATTCTGGAGTGGAATGCTAGATCGCCCCATTTCATTTTTATAAGATATTTTGAGCCGTTATCACATCCCTTTGTTCCTTCAGTTTTCTATTCTTCTTAAATTTCCTCACATAATATACTATAAATCCAACCTGTAATAAGGTTCCAAAAACAGAAGGTAAAAATTGGCTGTATGGTTGATAATTATCAAAAACAGTTCCTGAAAATGCAGAAAGCAATGCCGTAAATGCGCCGATCATTTTAAAAATATGCTCGTAAAGCCACATATTTCTGTAAGTCTTTTTGGGGATCAAGTAACGTAGAAAATCATAAGTAACTATCAATAACAAGGCTCCCACTGTACTGTAAACAATAATTGGTGACCAGTACATTCCGATTGACTTGAAATAATATAAAAAGTATGAAACTGATATAAGCGAGATTATGGCAACAGATATATCAATTAATTTTGGGCTATTCGTTTTATTTTGGAGAATCCTATATCCAGAAAATCCGTAATAAGCACTCAGCACTGTAATTATTAAAAGAAAGGTATTTCGTTTAAAAATAAAAACGCCGATTAATCCTGTAAGTACCACAATTATTAAGAAGATGAGAAAATAATTTCCACTTTGCTTATGCCACTTTCCGCCTTTTCCTGTTGTTAGGGCTAATATTCCGAGTAATAGGGCTACTGAACCTGCAACAACGTGAATTAAAATATTGGCATTGTGCAAAAAGGAATAATCAGTCATATTTTACTGCTGTAAGTTTTATTATTCTCTTTTCTCACGTATTTAAAAAAATCCGATTATAAAGCCCAATACGTAAACCACATAATCCAAATAGCATAGAAAATGAGAGGGCAAAGTATAGAATTGGCTAAAAATAGTGTTGCCAAAGGTTTTTTAAGAAAGTAAAGTATAAGTCCAATAATTAAATTTACTCCGAATAAATACAGAACAATTTGCAAAATTCCCATTGCCGAATTGGATTCAGGTTTCATCCAGTAAAACCATATTCCCATTAAGACCAATTCAATAATAAAAATCCCAATTCCGTTTTTTACTGTTTTATTATGTTCGCCAATTTCCATTTTTTATTGGTTTTTTTTTAAATCTTATAAACAGCGTTGTTGCTAGCATTTTTATTCTATTACATATTCTTTTTTAACTTCATCGAAATCAACGTAGTTTGAGACGATATTTATTTTACTTGGAAGTTTTTCAGAGTATGATGGATAAATAAATCTGTTAGTTTCATATTCTTCTCTATCAAATTCAATGATTACTATATTATATGAATAATATTTGTCTAGAATTCCTGAATCAAATTTTTTAATTACATCTTTAATTACCATATCAATATTGAAACTTATTGAATGTTTGGTTCTAACATCAAATGCAATTAAATCTAAAACTTCATCCTTCATAATTATTAAGTGTTTGGCTTGACTAGGCACAAACTCGACATGTGAATTTATTTTATTAAGATATTTCCTAAATGCTATATAAATTTCATCTCTATATTTAAGTATAAAGTTTCTATTTTCTTGTACTTTTCTAATTTGAGGCAGTGTTTCTGATTTTAATGCTATTTTGTATTTATCAGTTGCATATTCAAGAAAGCGCCATGAATTATACATTAGAAAATTAGCTATTTTTCCATTGGTTTTTGTTTTCAACTCATCTATTAACTCTATTCTTGGTCCTACAGTTTTTCCGTTAACTATTCTCCACCAATCTTCCTTTGCATCATCTGTGATAAAAACTACATTACTAGTTTTTTTATCCAAAGAATTACTTTTATTGATTATTTCATTCCAAATGTATAAGTCACAAAATTCTCTTTTATAAATGAGTGAATTGAAAGTTAAATTACGTTTATTAGAATCTCTTTCTTTACTACTATCTTTAAAACCTGGGGGAATAAGATTTTCAAATCTAGTTTTTCCTTCTTTATTTATTTTACTAATTGCATCTTGATCATCAAAAGGGTCTCCTATTTTTTTTTCTAAAAGTTTTTCTAGATCTTCTAGCAATTTTGAGTTTTCTTTTATTATTTTTTGTTTGCGTTCACTTTTTTCGTCAAATAAATATTTTTTCTGAATTACAGAAATTTTTTCTTGATAGTCATTACTTAATTGCTCAAAATCACTAATTAATTGTTCTTCTGAAATGTCATAATGTCTTTTTTCTAATTTGAATTTCTTTAAATCTGATATGAGTTCATCTTTTAATAATAACTCCTTTAATTTGGTTTTATCAATTAGGTTGTAAATCTTGTCATATGCCCTCATTTGTGAATTCTTTACATGCTCTAAATTTTCATAAAATTCTAGACCAGCAATAAAAGGCACCCATATTCTTGATTTTATTTTTTTTAAAACTTTTAGAAAATCGACTCTTGCATTTTCTGGATATCTAAACAGATTAAGTAAAATGTTTGTATCCAAAATAAAAATAGCATTATCCCAAATATCAGAATATTCACTTTCTGGAATTTTATGGTAGTTTTTAAATTTTTTTTTCATTTGGTTGTAATTGCTTCAAACAAATATATATAACACAACAAGTTATGTAATTTATACATTTTAAGGTATAAATACTTAGTATGTAATAAATTATGTAACTTACTACTTCATTTCCCTAAATATTTATTTTTTGGCGTTTTTTAATTTAATGAGTAAGGACTATGGGAAAAATGGAAGCTTCAACAAATTTAAACGATACAATAAACTTTCCTTTTAAGGCACAATTTTACTTAAAGCCTATTATTGAGTATTGGAAGGAAAAGCCAGAATCATCTCCTAAAACCCTAAAAAGAATAGAGGAAACCTTAAAGGAATATCCATACCTTCTTGAGCCTTGTAAGGATTTAGATAAATGGCGAAAACATAAATCTTTTTTAAACCTATTATTTAAACCATTTCTATCGGAAAGCGGTGCAAGTAAATCTCTTGTTGCTGTTACACTTCCTTTTATTCACAAGAAATATCTAATTGCCACTCCTACTTACAAAGAACTTTTTACATCAACCGGTTATAAAATGGAAGTGCTTAGCGAATTAGACGTTTCTGAGCAGCTTAATACACGTATTATCTATGCCTATAAAGCTATTTTAAAGAAGTTCTATGATATGGATTTAAAAGTAGACTTGCCGGTTATTGTTTCAGTTTATGATAACAATACGGGTTTGGGTCGCTATTTAAAACTCTCTGGCAATAATCAATTTGCCAATGTAGAATGTATTGGGACTTTACCAGAACTAAGCGATCGTACTTTACAGAAACTTTTAGATCAGCGCTTTGATCCTGCTGCTTGGGCAGAGGTTTTGCCACCAGAGCAGTTTTTGTTTACTGGTGTGACCGTGATGTCTTTTATAGAAGTAACCATTGAGGAGGCGACGAAGCGTATTCAATATATGTTGCTAAACCGCGAAGAAAGCGATGAAGGTTCGTGGCTAGAAAAATTGCAGCAAGAGGTGCGTAATCTTTTTCGCCTGCCCAATCTGAGGTTGGGAATTGCTACGTTACAGGGTAATGGAGCGCTCAATTTTACTTCTTCCAGACCTTTGTGGAATAGTCTTTTAATTAGTGAGGTTCATAACTACATTAATAACTGGCAAGATGATTCTATGTACTCGGAAATTTTAGAATCCCAACGCACCATTATAATCGAAGATATTCGGGAAAAAGGTAAAGGTGTTGATCCTTTGTCTAATGCGTTGGTAGATATGGGGTCCTACTTACTCCGTTGTTTTTAGATAAAAATATGTTGGGTATACTAGAGCTTGCGTGTCCTACAATCGGCGCAATAAACGGATTATCCCTATTTAAAATAAACCAGATAAAACCAATTTTTGCAAATGCTTTAAAGCGGCATCTCGAAGAGTTTGAAAATAGGGTAGAAACGGTAATGCTGGAGCAGTATACCGCAATACATCCTACAATAAGATGGCGATTTAGGGAAGCGGCTATCCAAATTTTAGATCGGGGTAATAAAGGGGGAAAGGATGATGAAATAATTTTTGAAAATCTATACCCTTTTTACGGTTCTTTGGATGTGCGTAATTCCTCCATAAAACGTAATGCAGCGGTATTGCGGGATTTATTAGATAATCTGGAAGCTTCTTGCGAATTGCTTCGCAAAGGTCACGATATATTATCCCTGTCAATTTTGGATGAATTGGTTTATGAAGTGGAGCAACGGTTAGAAAGCTTAAGAGGAGATATAACCAAAGGGGATGAAACAGAACTTGCCGATTTTATAACAAAAAAAATAAATCCTGTAATAGATCATTTAGGCCAGCAATACCCACGTGTAAAAGATGAGGTTAAGTTATATCAGGAAAAAATATGTACAGATTCTGGGATATTTACAAACCACCGTTTGGCCTATGATGACGAGTTGATAAAAATAAACAGCTGTATAGTTAACTGTCTGGAAGAAGAGGAAATTGCGCTACAGGAACTTGTGCCTTGTTTGTTTGAAAAGTTCAAAACAGATGGTGTAGAATATAATATCTATTTAGGTAATTCTATTGCACCAAGAAATGTCTTTGATCCTTTACACATTGATAATTTACGTTTGAGACAATTGATCTGGACTTGCAAAATTATGCGTACGATCAATGATATGAATATTTGCGCAACAGAAGAAGAAAATAAGTCAATGGACGATATTATGCCAACAAAAATTCTGGAGATAGCGCCGGTTATTTTAGCTTATGGTACTCCAATAACTTTAAAGTTTAGGATGGATGAGAAGCAACTGGATGTGGATGGTTCCTACAATGTGCGCTATGAAATTTTGAAAAAGCGTATTGATAAATCCTATATTCAAAATACTGAAGAGCGCCTTTCTCAACCCGGTCACTTAGCAGTAGTTTATATGCACGAGGAAGAAGCCATTGCTTATCGCCGGCATTTTAATTATTTAGCTTTTCAGGGATATATTCATTCAGACTGGTCGGTTTATGAATTGGAATCCCTACCAGGCGCTGAAGGATTACGAGCTATACGGGCAAAAGTAAATATGCAATATAGTGGGGATTACCACTAATTATCTACGTCTCCGTAGGTTTTTATCCCGTCTCTAATACTTTTTTGATCTTCTTCAATGCGCTTTAACTCACTGTGAATATCATTCAGATTAGAGGTGATTTCATTATAATTGGTTTTTAGCTCTTTCATTTTGGCTTCTAATTCCACGTCACTGGTTTGTTCAGCTTCATATTGTTTTTCAAAGTTTTTGTGAGTTTGGATCAATTCTTCCATACTTCCCAACAGAGTTTCCTGCTTTTCTAACAGAAATTCGTGACGGGATAAATGTGCTAATGCAGATGAATCTGCAATTTGCATATCGTTTAAACGTTCTTGAAGCGCATCCTTCTCATCGGTTACGGTTTCGTGCATATCTGCAATTTTACCGTGTGCAGTTTTAAGACTATCAGTACGTTGTGTAAGTTCGTTGTACTTTTGGTGTAAGGTATTTCGAGTATCCTCACAGCTTGTAAAAACGATTAAAAGGGCGAATATTAAAAAGGCTGTTTTTCTCATAGGTTGTTTATAGAAATAGATACGTGAAAATTAAATAAAAAGTTAAAAGAACGGTTTTAAAATGTTGTTAAATACATTTATCTACCGTGATACTTTTGATTTAATTCTTAAGAATAAAAGTGCAGAAATGTGAACTGATTTAAGATAAAGCTGGTTGTTTAGCATCTATAATTTTGTCTTCTCTAACTTCTTGAAAGTCGGTTGTTTCTAAAAGAAGATCAATTATTGTCTGCACATCACCTTCATCACCTAAACTTATCGCAAGAATACGGGCTATAGGTTTTTCTAAATTTAAATTAGGAGAAGTAGTTCTAATAAATTCCCAGCGGTCTGAAATTAATTGCTCCACAATAGGTCTGGCCTCGTTATCATCTATTACAAATAGAATATTGTTGATGGGGAAGGTATCTAAAAGAAAATCCACTTCATACTCGCAGCCTTTTCTTTCTGCAGAGAACCCACGAAGATCCATTAAAACTACATTACTGTTTTTTACAAATTCACTTACCGCAAGCTTCCATGTATTGTCATAACAGAACATAGGAAGATTTTTAAAACGTAAATCGAGTTTTCTTGGCTTTTTAATTACCCGTTGAATACGCCTTTGTATTTGAGGCAGGTTTTTCACATAACTTCTCCATATTGTAAACCGCCAGTAAATCATATACGTGAGCCAGGAAATAATGATGCCCGGTAGAAAGGAATAGTCAGAAATTTCACTATCAGAAAGGTTATTGCCAATGTTAAATCGTTCTATTGAGAGCTTCATTAACTCTTCTATGCCAAGACTTAAAATTATCCCATAAATAAAGATAAATACTAATATTAGCAAAGTTCGAAGAGTAAATGTTCGGTATTTTCGAGCTAAGAATGAAGGATCAACAACCGTAAACCAAGATCCAAAATGTTCCCAAAAGCGCGTTAACCGCCCGAATGTAAAAAGGATGTTCTTCTTATCTCCAAAAACACGCAGGATCAGCAATTTTACATTAACCGTTTGCTGACTTTTCCTATAAACCAATATTTTAAGAAAAATATGAAATGCTATGGAAACAAATATTCCCCAGGTGAACCAAGGGAAGGGTTTAGCCTGTTCTTCAGGAAAAAGCATAATCAGGCCTATTATAAAAAACATACTTATTAATAAAATAGATATATAGCTTTCCCAACGTGGATTAGTTAATGTTCTTAATAATGTACTTGTAGGTAGTTCTAGCCTAAAGCCAAATTTTGTATTCTCTGGCCGAAATTGTCTTCTATAAAACCAATAAACAAGCAGTATATAAAGTGCATAACAAATAACCAGAAAATATATGAAAAGCATCATATAGAAGCCATCATCATTCTCATCTTCATTAAAGATTGAATAGGTATCTAGCCTGTTAAAAATAAGAGGTACAATCAAATAAACTGCGCAAGCAAGTACTGTATAGAGATATTTTTTTCGGAAGATCACGAATGCATTTTTAACGTACTTCTCCCTCTTTTCTATAGCTCCTAAGCGGTCACTGTTTTTATCATATGAAAGAATTGTGGGTTTTTGTTTTGCTTTAATCTCAGAGGCATTCAGTTCTGGTGGGATTTCTGTTTTTACAATTGAAGATTTTTTGTTCATCAGCTTTAGAACGTACTTCAACATCAACCATCTGATTAAGAAAATTGAAACGAGCCAAACAAAAAAACCTACTAAAAGAAAATCTGCACTCGCTTCAACAGCCTCTTCCATTTCCTGTTGAGCAATAAAAGAAAATACTACCATATCATATCTGGCTAGATTATTTAAAGTGACCTGAAATAATGAAAACTTAGAATAGGGATGAGTGAATATCACGTAGAGGAAATTCGCAATATTGATCTAATATACTAAAATTTGCTGAAATTCAATGGTTTAACCTATTTCGTGAGATGCTTTTTTTGAAAATATACTTCATAAAAGGTTTAAATCAATTTTCTGCTAAAAAGGAATTTTAAAATTTAGATTGGCAATTTTTATAAAATATGATTCCATTTTTATGGGATATTGGTAAATATGAAGCAATCATTTTCCTTTTAACCATATATTAACTGATTTTGAAAGTGTTATGTTATAATTTCTCTAGTAAACTAATTAAATCAATTTACTATGAAAAAATTATTAATGAGCTTAATACTTCTGTGTTTTACTTTCAGTTGGGCTCAAGATCCACAAGATGTTATTTCAGAAACTATGACGGGTCATATTTTTAAACCGAAAAAAGTGGATGCTACAGATACACTAATAAATAAACTAAAAATACCTGACGGATTTAAGATTACCAAGTTTGCTGAAGGATTGGGCAAGCCTCGAATGCTCGCTGTAAGTAAAGATGGTACTGTCTATGTTTCCAGAAGAGACGAAGGCGATGTGCTGATGCTTAAGGATACTAATAATGATGGTAAGTCTGACAGTAAACAGACCGTAATAAAAAAAGAGGATGCTCACGGACTTGCAATTAAAAATGACACACTTTATCTAATTACTGTAAATGATGTTTACAGAGGAGCTATCAAAAGTGATGGTACTATAGGTGAAATGGAAAAAATAGTTGAGAATTTACCAGATGGTGGTCAGCATCCCAATAGAACATTAGCTTTTGGTCCAGATAATATGCTTTATATTTCTGTGGGAAGTACCTGCAATGCATGTGATGAAACGAGAGATGAAAATGCAACTTTTGTTCAGGTTAAACCTGATGGAAGCGGTCGCAAGATTTATGCTAAAGGATTACGTAATACAATTGGTTACGATTGGCATCCAGAAACGGGCGAATTATTTGCTATGGATCACGGTATAGACTGGTTAGGTGACGACGAGCAAAAGGAAGAATTAAATAAGATTGAAGAAAATAATGATTACGGTTGGCCGTATATTTATGCAGATGGAAAATTTAATAAGGCAGATGAACCGCCAAAAACGACTTGGGAAAAATATGCCACTAAGACTACAGATCCTTTAATGCTTTTTGAGGCGCATAGCGCACCTATGAATTTAAAATTTTATAAAGGCGATATGTTTCCTTCGGAATATAAAAACAGCGCTTTAGTGAGTTTTCACGGTTCTTGGAACCGAGAGAATCCTTCAGGTTATAATGTGTTGAAAGTGAATTTTAAAGATGGGGAGCCCGTAAATTCTGAAGATTTTATAAGCGGGTTTTTAGGCGAAGACGGTCAGACTAAATGGGGTAGACCCGTAGCTTTACAGGAATTAGAAGATGGTTCTGTATTAATGTCTGATGACCTTAACGGGATTATTTATAGAATAACCTATGAGTAATAAACAATGATAGTATAAATTAAAAAGCTCCCAACCGGGAGCTTTTTTTATAAAAGTATTTCATATTGAATGGGCTTAAAACTTCCGCCATTGCTGTCTTCAGCAGAACAGGCAGTAAGCCCAACGATTAGATCCATACGCGCTTCAAATAAAACATAATCTCCAGCTTTGCTTAAAGGTGGCTCTACACTTAATTTTCCTTCTGGTGAAAACTGAACATTCATAAATATATTAAATGCAGTAGGTACATCATCCGGTTCGATGCCAAAAGGTTTAAGATTAGTATACAGGTTTTCAAAACAACTGGGGTGATATTCTTGATTGTTATACATAATCTGAAAAGTTTCAGGACTGCAAGGTGCTAGCAGAAAATCGTTTCTTCCATTGGTATCTTCAACAATTCGCATCATTTTATTACTTCGGTTACTCCATAGAAAATTGTCTTTAGTAATCAGAATACTTTCTTCAAAATCGAGTGTTTTTCCAGAGGATATTTTTTCTCGTGTATCCACAGCATTAAAAAGTACCATATCACTTACCTGGCTACCTTGCGGATCTATAACTTTAAGCGTTTGTCCCTTTTTTATTTTAAAAGCAGTACCTGTTTGTTTTTCAATAGTTTGTGGCATTCTAAAAATTTTGTACTTAAAGTTAAATGATTTAAGGGAGAATCAATTTTTTGAAACTCCCTAAAAAGAAATTAGATTATGGTTATTTTATTTATGTGTTTGATGAAAAGGACATTTCCATGATTTGTCAACTTCCCTTCCGCTGTACTGTTTTGCTTCGCTGGTTACACCAAAATCCCTTAACATTGGATTTATCTCCCCTTGAAGTGCTTTGTCCCGTTCTCTGATTCTGTCTCGCACTACTTCATAAGATCCCATATCGCGAAGTTTTTCAAACTGCCAGTGCAGATTAAATGCAATAGCCGGGTAGGGGCTTTGTCTTGCGAGACGCGAACTATTGGGATGTAAACCTACAATGTAAAACGCTTTACCACCTAAACTAAAACTGAAATTATCATGAGCAGGGTCAGAATCAACTTCTGGATCCCATTTTACCGTATCGGCTTCGTGTAAATCCTGAAGCTGCTGCCAAAGCTGCTCTTCAAATTGTTTTTCTGTAAATTTTGGACTGTTGGGGAAAACGGCTAAAAAGGTTAAAAATTCATTAGAATCAAAATCAAACTTTGAGATGTAATTTTTTAAATCTTCTAATAATGTATTTACAGTGTTTTTTGACCCTAACTTATCATAAACATGAAAATCTACATGGTCCATACTAAACACCGTTTGAGCCATTACACAAGGATGGTCATTTTCTAATATAAAGTTGTCAAATTGAGCTTTGATGGTTTCAGTGCGTGCCGACTGAAGATCGGACTCTTGTTTAGGGGGAGAGGTAGTAAATGACATATACTTGTACTTGTTAGTTTTAAATCAAAATTATAGATAATAACTAATAGCCAAATATTATTTAAGAGTAAATTAATTTAAATTTGGAGTAACATTAACAATTGTGGAGGTACTTCATATTTTATGGTCAGCATTTATAGCCACATCAGCAATGACGTGGTTTAGCTATTTACTGGCTACGCTTCAATCTAATGAATTTAAAGAGCCACGCCTAATTAATGTTCTTCTTGATCGTTCAGGAATATTATCTAGAACAATAAGCAAAAGCAGTTTTGTAGGTTGGATCATCCATTACCTTGTTGGCTTGATCTTAATAACTGTATTTGACGCCGTATGGATTTATACAACTATTGAAGCTACTTTTTGGAGTGGAGCAGTACTAGGAGCAATTGCAGGTAGCCTTGCAGTTATTGGTTGGAAAATGATGTTTAGATTAAGTCCTAATCCACCTGATATTGATTTTAATAAATATTATCTGCATTTAGTAGCAGCCCACGTAATTTTGGGATTGACGGCAGCTCTTATTCACAGTCATTTTTAATCGATATCTTTTAGCTTATAACATCTTTTAAAAGCCAATCTTCTAATTTTTCATTTTCCTCTTCCGTGTGCAATACCGAAATATCACCTGTGGTTTCAAAAACAACAGCCCTAACCTGAGATAGGGATAAAACATTTGCTTCCCTAAGTTTTGAGCGAAGATCAGATTCTGTGACACGAGCCTTACGTAAATTGTCTTCCAGTATAGTTGGGCCATCCATTAATAGCAATGGAGAATTATCTATAAGATTCTGAAAAGATTTATTTCTTCTCATATATGCAGCAGAAATCTGTAAAACATAAACTATGGCAAGCCCTACAATACCTTGTAAAAGACTAACTGATGCGGAAAGAATAGTTGAGGCAATAATAGAACCAATTGCCACAGTCATTGCAAAATCAAAGCTAGACATTTTTGAAAAGCTTCTTTTACCGGCAATACGTGTAAATACTATTATTGCTAAATAAATTCCTATTGCGCTTAAGCATATAGCTATTATAGATGTGGTAGATGCTTCGAACCATTTTTCCATAATGTAATTTGTTAGTTGTTTATAAAATTAATAATAATAAAGAGAGGGCTTTTAAAACCCTCTCTTGTAAATTTATTCTTTTAATTATTATGGTGTTAAAACCACTTTTACACAGCCATCCTCTTTATTTCTAAATTTTTTGTAAGCTTCTGGCGCCTCACTTAATTTCATTCTGTGGGTAATAATAAAAGAGGGATCTATTTTTCCTTCTTCAACCTTTTTAAGTAAAGGATCCAGATAATGTTGCATATGTGTTTGTCCCATCTTTAAATTTAAAGACTTGTTCATTGCTACACCCATAGGTAGTCCATCTACTTTACCAACATATACACCTGGGATGGATACATTACCGCCTTTTTTACAAGATTTAAAAATCTGAGACAATGCATCAGGTTGGGCTTTATTTAAATCTTTATGAAAACCTTCTGTGCCGTGGGCTTCTGCACCTACTGCATCAATACAGCAATCAGGACCTCTACCATTTGTCATCTCCATCAACTTGGCATAAACTTCATCAGCATCCACGGTGCGAATAACTTCTGCTTTACTGTGATTTTCTGCCATATCGAGGCGTTCTTTAACAATATCAATTGCAATAACCCGCTTTGCGCCAAGCATCCAAGCACTTTGAATGGCAAATTGACCTACAGGACCGCAACCCCAAATGGCTACTGTATCTCCTTCTTTAATATCAGCATTTTCTGCTCCCATATAACCCGTTGGAAATATATCAGATAGGAACAAACTCTGTTCATCTGTTAAAGAATCTGGCACTTTAATGGGACCTACATCTGCGTAAGGTACACGTACATATTCTGCCTGTCCTCCAGAAAAACCACCTAGCATATGAGAAAAACCGAACAGTCCAGAAATAGAATGTCCTAAATTCTCTTTACACAGTTCTTCATTAGGGTTAGAATTATCACAAAGGGAGAATTTATCTTCATCGCAGAATTCACAGTTACCACAGGCAATTGTAAAAGGAACTACAACGCGATCCCCTTTTTTAAACTTTTTAACGTCCTTTCCCAGTTCAACAACTTCGCCCATAAATTCGTGGCCAAGTACATCGCCATCTTTCATAGTGGGCATTAAATCTCCATAAATATGAAGGTCAGAACCGCAAATAGCAGTAGATGTAACTTTAATGATAATATCTCTTGGATCTTCAATCTTTGGGTCGGGAACATTGTCGATCCGTACGTCTTCCTTTCCGTGATAACATAATGCTTTCATAAGTTGATTTTTTTTGATTTAATATTTGTTATTGTTTAAAATTATCAATTCAGACCGCATTTATTTTTTATTTTAATAGTCTTTGGCAATACATTTAACAAGTTATTTTGAATAATTTATTGATTAATACCATATAACTTATTGGCTTGTTTGTTATTAGGGGTGTAATTCGAAAATTCAGATATTTTATATTGTCTCTTATTTTTATAATAAAACCCGAGAAAAGGAAGGAATGCTGTTTAATTTGTGTCTTTCTAAATAATTGTAAATAATAAAATTTAATATAAAAGCATAAAAAAGCCGAGAGATTCTCTCGGCTTTTATTGTTCTGTTCTGTTTTTTGAAATCAGCTTTTCTTTTGAGAATAAGGACTACGACGTTTTTTACTATTGGCATTTCTATTGGAAGCATTTCTGGAATTCGACGAATTTGCAGGTCTCGAAGATCTACCTCTAGAATTATTTTTAGGCTTTTCAGATATTTCTGCTGCATCTTGTAAAAAAGGATGATCTGCTATCACAGGCACTTTCTGGTTGATGAGTTTCTGTATATCTTTTAGATAAGCCCGCTCTTCGCCATCACAGAAGGAAATTGCAATTCCGCTTGCTTTAGCCCTTCCAGTTCGCCCTATACGGTGAACGTAAGTTTCGGCAACATTGGGTAAATCATAATTGATGACCAATGCAAGCTCTTCTACATCAATACCACGTGCTGCTATATCTGTAGCAACAAGAACGCGCATCTTTCCATCTTTAAAGGCTCCAAGTGCTTTCTGGCGCTGTACCTGGGATTTGTTACCGTGAATGGCAGCAGAATTTATCCCGGCTTTATCAAGAATTTTTACGATTTTATTTGCTCCGTGTTTCGTTCTGGAGAAAACAAGAACCGAATCGCTATGTTCTGTATTTAAGAGATGGGTAAGTAAGCTAGCTTTGCTTTTCTTGTTCACGTAATAAACAGCCTGTTCTACTTTTTCTGCAGTAGCCTGTTTAGGAGCTATAGTCACTTTTTCTGGATTACCTAAAATCTTTTTTGAAAGATCGGTAATTGCAGGAGGCATAGTTGCAGAAAAGAAAAGAGATTGTCTCTGTTTTGGTAATTTGGCCAAAAGCTTTTTTATATCGTGTATAAAGCCCATATCCAGCATTTGATCTGCTTCATCCAGCACAAAATATTTGATATCCTTTAAATTGATAAATCCTTGATTCATTAAATCTAAAAGACGACCTGGAGTTGCAACTAGTACATCTACGCCTTGACGCAGTGTTCTTACCTGAGCTGCCTGTTTCACACCACCAAAAATAACGGCATTTTTAATACCTGTGTATTTACTGTATTCTGTTATGTTATCTGCAATCTGTATAGCTAATTCTCTTGTAGGTGTTACTATAAGAGCTTTTACTTTACGCGATCCTTTACCAGGACCTATATCATTATAAATATGTTGTAAAATGGGAATTGTAAAAGCGGCGGTTTTTCCTGTACCGGTCTGCGCGCAGCCCAATAAATCTTTCTTACGTAATAAAATGGGAATGGATTGTTCTTGTATTGGGGTAGGGTGAGTATATCCTTTTGCTTTAAGAGCGCGTAGGATAGGCTCATTAATTTCTAAATCTTTAAAAGTCATATATATGTATAAGCTGGCAAAGGTACAGCTAAGTTTGCACATATTAGGTTTAAACCTGTATTGTATTGAAAATCAGTTTAAAATGATCCAATGTTAAGTTTTGATCTGAAGCCTAAAAAACAAATCCAGCTGCCTATAACTTCATTTTATTTATATTATTTTTGCAAAAATTTAACAATTTCTTAATCACCAAAACTTCTCAAATGAAAAGAAATCTCCTCTTTTTTCTAATCACTTTTTTACTGTCAGTTGTGGGCTTTGCACAGGTTACAACAGCAGAAATAAGTGGTACAGTCTATGATGATCAAAATGTAACACTTCCGGGGGCTAACGTTACAGCGGTTCACACGCCTACAGGTACAACTTATGGCGGTGTAACAAATTTAGAAGGTCGTTTTACATTACTTAATTTACGCGTAGGTGGTCCTTACACTATCACTGTTAGTTATGTAGGTTTTACTAACTATATTTTAAATGATGTAGATTTAAGTTTAGGGCAGACCTTTAATATAACTGCCCAACTTACCACAGATTCTACTCAACTTGATGAAATTGTTATTTCCGGATCTAAAAATACGGTTATCAACAGTGATCGTACCGGTGCAGAAACAAACATAGGTAGTCGTGAACTTAAAAGTTTACCTACAATCTCCCGTTCTACTGCAGATTTTTACAGATTGGAACCTACCGCTTCAAGCAACGGTTCATTTGGAGGTCGTAATGACCAGTTCAACAACTTCAGTTTAGACGGTTCTATCTTTAACAACCCATTTGGTCTGGATGCAGCTACTCCTGGAGGGCAGACAAATGCGCAGCCTATTTCTTTAGATGCTATTGAGCAGATTCAGGTTTCTACAGCACCATATGATGTTACTCAAG
>CAXBEL010000050.1:0-21806 GCA_963974735.1 uncultured Flavobacteriaceae bacterium
TTATATATCCTGCAAATCAATATCAATTCGACAAAATTAACTTATCCAATTGGTCATTGTATTGAATTATATTCATCAATAAGCCATTGCTCGAACAAGGCTAACCAAGACTGTGTGTTTATAGGATTATTCCGTAGGGAAATATTATGGCCACCAGATCGGAAATATGAAGTGATGCCGGACTTTTTTTGACCTTAAAGAACTATATAAAAAAACTGTTATTTTTATTTATACCATGGAGACTCTCAAAAAAAACGGTAGGTTTTTAATGCTACAAACTCAAATTGCCCGCTAGTTGCTTAAGGGTAATTTCGGAAAGTTTGGCTTGATATATCGCTTCACTGTAGCGCACCTTTGCATTAATATGATTGAGTTGAGCTGTTCTAAATTCTATGGTAGAGATTGTTCCTATCCTAAATTTTTCGAGTGTTATATCTAGATTTTCCTTAGCGATTGCCTCGTTTCTCTGTTCCAGATCAATTAACCTAACATTTGTAAGATAGGTTTGATAAGCCGTGGCCAATTGCGATTGTAGAGCTTCCAATTGCTGCTCAATAATTAAATTACTGCTTTCTATCTGGACTTTTGCGATCTTTTCATTCCGGTTTTGAGTAAAGCCATTAAAAATATTAACGCTGGCCGTAAAGCCGTAATTAAACCCCTGAGTCGAAGCACTGCTTGTAAATCCTAAGCTAGATTCAGAATCACTGAAATTATAGCCGGTAGTACCAACAACTATGGGATAACGTTGTGCGCGCACCCGTTTCAATTCGAGTTCGGCAATTCTTTTATTTATAATTTGAGCCAGAAGCTC
Organism: uncultured Flavobacteriaceae bacterium; assembly: GCA_963974735.1. Taxonomy (GTDB): domain Bacteria; phylum Bacteroidota; class Bacteroidia; order Flavobacteriales; family Flavobacteriaceae; genus Leeuwenhoekiella. Next base: position 815 of record CAXBEL010000050.1, read on the forward strand.
TGGATTCTGTTCTTTAGCTAATGCTTCCAGTTCTGGTAGCATCAGTGACTTATCAACCAGCATGGCATCTTCTACTTCAAATTCTGTTTGCGTATCGCGCGCCAAAACTTGGTTAAGAATAATTTTAGTATTGCTGTAAAGTTCCATCTGGCGCAAAAACAGCGTCTGATCTGTATTGAGATCCACCTGCGCATTAAGTACTTCCAGTTTGGATGACTTACCTATAGTGAACCGGTTCTGCGCCAAGTCTACCCTTTGCTTTGAAATTACCAGTGTACTATCAAGTGCAGAAAGCTCCTGTTTCTGTTGTATGAGCTCAAAATAGATATTCATGACATTCCCCACTCTATCCAGAATAGCCTGCTTTAATTGAGCCTCTCCTAGATTTTCAAGTTCTTTAAGTTGGTCATAACGCGCAAACATCCCAAAACCATCAAATATGGTCCAATCGAGATTTACACCGTAGTTTAGGTTATTATTCTTACCATTATTCAGTTCAAGTTGAGTTCCATCAGAGCGCACTTGTGAAATATCCTGTATGCTGTTATTATCGGTAATGGTCCCCTGCACACTTGGAATAATTCCGGCGTAGCCCCAACTAACCTCTGTCTGATCAATCCTTAATTCATTTTTGGCTAAACGTATTTGATAATTATTCTCCAGCGCAATACTTACTGCTTCTTCTACCGTTAGCAATTCTTGTGCGTAGGTTTTGTTTACAAGCGCGACTAAAAAAATGAATAAATAGAGAAGTTTAGGTATGCTGTAATTCATTTTCATAGGTTTCCAGATGATCAAATTCGGGGCGATGTTTCTTTTCCCGAGACCACAATACATAAATACTTGGGATTATAAATAGAGTCAATATTAGAGAAAAAATTGTTCCACCTATTATTACAACTCCCATACCAATGCGGCTTTGTGAGGCTGCACCTAACGACACTGCTATGGGAAGAGCACCCAGAGCAATGGTTAAACTTGTCATTAATATAGGTCGTAAACGTGATTCTGAAGCTTTTAAAATAGCTTCTCTTTTAGACATTCCATCCTCTCGAAGTTGGTTTGCGAACTCTACAATTAGGATTCCGTTTTTAGTGACCAGACCAATAAGCATAATAGTACCTATCTGGCTAAAAATATTCCAGCTTTGACCAAAAAGCCATAAGGAGAATACCGCACCTGCTACTGCCATAGGCACTGTTAATATAATAATGAATGGATCTATAAAACTTTCAAACTGGGCTGCAAGAATTAAATAGATAAGCAAAAGAGCCAATCCGAAGGCAAAAAGTGTATTAGAACTACTTTCTACAAAATCCCGAGACTCACCGCCAAGATCTGTGGTAAAGCTCGCATCAAGCACTTTTTCCTTAATTCGCTCCATAGCATCAATACCATCTCCTATACTTTTACCCGGTGCGAGGTTTGCTGAAACCGTTGCAGACATATACCTGTTATTATGAAATAGCTGCGGCGGACTGCTGTGTTCTGAAGTACTGACCAGATTATCTAACTGAATTAATAAACCATCTTTATTTCTCACAAAAATTGAGATCCACAGGGGCATTTCGATCTTCCTTATCAAACTGACCCATTACTTGATATTGCTTCCCATTCATTAGAAAATATCCAAAGCGCTGTCCACTCAATGATAACTGCAAGGTCTGGGCGACATCCCGGACTGAAACACCTAAACTTTCAGCTTTTTCCCGATCTATGGTTACATAAATTTCGGGTTTATCAAATTTTAAATCGACATCTGTATAAGAAAAGGTAGGGTCTTTGTCTGCCTCGCGCATAAACTCCGGAATCTTTTCCTCTAACTTTTCAAAGTTGGGCGCTTGTATAATATATTGAATGGGTGGCCCTCCCCTTCTGTTTACAGAAATTGTAGGTCTTTCAGAAACATTGGCCTTAGCTCCCACATACGCAGTTGCCCATTTATTGAGATCATTGGCAATTTCATGTTGAGTTTTATCACGTTCACTGGGTTCAACAAGGGCAACATTCGCCCTACCACTGTTGACCGAAGAAGTTCCGAAACCGGGAGAAGTAAGCACAAGGCTCACTTTTTTCTCAGGCACAGAATCATTAATAAGCTTAGTAATCCCATTCATATATCTATCCATATATTCATAAGAAGAACCTTCTGGCGCTGTTACACTCAATCTTACAAAACTTCTATCATCATATGGAGCTGTTTCCTTTTTAAGCAGGCTGTAAAAAAGTCCGATAGCTGCTATACATAGCAGAAGTATAGGGAAGCTTAGCCATTTTCGCTTCATAAAACCACGTAAAGAAGATGCATAGGATGCATTCATCTGTAAGAAATATTTCTCAGTAAAAGCGTAGAATTTGCTCCGTTTCTGCTTACCAGGCTTGATTAAATAAGCATTAAGCATAGGAGTAAGTGTCAGGGAAACAAAAGCCGAAATAAGCACAGCAGCACCAAGAACAACTCCAAATTCCCTAAATAGCCTACCCACAAAACCTTCTAGAAAAATAACTGGTAAGAAAACCGCCGCCAATGTGATAGAAATGGAAATTACCGCAAAAAATATCTCATTGGCCCCCTTAACCGCAGCTTCGATGGGTGTCATCCCCTCCTCTACTTTCTTATAAATATTTTCAGTAACAACAATACCATCATCTACCACCAGTCCGGTAGCAAGTACGATGGCCAAAAGTGTAAGGACATTGATCGAATAACCAAAAATCCACATTATAAAAAATGTAGCTATCAGTGAAACAGGAATATCAATTAACGGCCTAAGTGCCATAGACCAGTTCCTGAAAAACAAAAAGATTACTAGGATAACCAGGATTATTGAAATAACAAGGGTTTCTGCAACTTCGGTAACTGCTCGTTTTACAAAAACCGTATCATCAATAACCACATTTAGTTTGAAACCTTCAGGAAGATCTTTTTGTAATTTTTCATATTCGGTATAAAAAGCATCTGCAATTTCCAGATAGTTTGTACCTGGCTGTGGTATTATAGCAGTTGCCACCATAGGTTGACCAGAATCGCTCATTTTGGTCTCCATATTTTCACCTTCAAGCGAAGCGCGTCCCACATCGCTGAAACGTACCACCTTATTTCCGTCAGTAAGTATAATAATATTATTAAACCCTTCTTCAGTTGAAAGGTTGCCAATAGTTTTTACGGTAAGTTCTGTATTTGCTCCTGTTAATTTTCCAGACGGAAGTTCTACGTTTTGTGCCAATAGAGCATCTCGCACATCTGCCACAGTAGCTCCATAAGCCGCTAGTTTTATAGGATCTATCCACAAACGCATAGCGTATTTACGCTGACCCCAGATCTGTATACTACTAACACCGGGAATGGTTTCCAACCGCTGAGCGATTACATTTTCAGCATAATCTGATAGTTCAAGAATATTTTTTGTATCACTTTGTATGGTCATGGACAGAATACGATCTGCACTGGCGTCTGCCTTAGAAACCACCGGCGGCGCATCAATATCATCTGGTAAACTCCGTACAGCTTGCGAGACTTTATCACGCACATCATTTGCCGCTTCTTCAAGATTTTTATCCAGATTAAACTCGATATTGATCCTGCTGGATCCTTGTATACTGGATGAAGTAAGATTACGAATACCATCAATCGAATTGATGGATTTTTCAAGTGGTTCAGTAATCTGGGATTCTATAATATCTGCATTGGCCCCAGAGTAACTTGTACTTACCGAAACAACAGCGGGATCTATAGATGGAAATTCACGTATCCCCAGATAAGTATATCCTATAACTCCAAAAAGTATAATTGCTATATTCATCACAATTGTGAGAACAGGTCGTTTTATACTGAGGGTTGAGAGATTCATCGTGCTGCAATATTGGAAAGTGAATTTTCTAGATTCACTTTTACCGGTGTACCGTCATTAAGTGCCATAACCCCATAAGTTAAAATCGTGTCATTGGCTTTTAATCCTTCTGTCACACGTACCAGACTGTCTGTTCGAGAACCCGTTTTTACTTCAATCTCTCTGGCAATTCCAGATCTATAAACAAAAATCTTTTTACCATTTTGTATAGGAATAAGTGCTTCTGTGGGCACAAGCAAGGCATCTGTAACCGTCTCTAATGGAAGAAGGACATTAACAAATGTACCGGGGTAAAGCCTGCCGTCACTATTATCTGCAACGGCCCGCATTCTTAAAGTTCTCGTTGCTATTTCTACAGCTGGTTCTATAGCATAAATTTTTGCTTCGTGCTCTTCGTCAGACCCGGTAGTTGTAAAAGTAAATGTGCTGTTTAACTTCATCCTGGATGCATATTTCTCAGGAATTGCAAAAGTTATTTTTAACTTACTTGTGTTTACCAGTTTTGCAATCGGTGTTTCTGGAGTAACATAGGTTCCTTCTGAAATTTCCCGAAGCCCTATTGTTCCCGAAAAAGGAGCGCGTACGGTTGTTTTTGAAAGTTGAGCATTTGTAAGCTGAGAAGATGCCTGAGCTGACTGATAATTTGCACTTGAGACATCGTATTCCTCTTGGCTTATTGCTTGTTTTTCCAGCAATAATTTTGCTCTACGCTCATTTTCAGCAGCTAGCTTTTCTGCAGTAGACATCATAGATAGCTGTGCCCTCAACTCCACATCATTAACTCTAAAAAGTACTTGGCCTTTATTGACTTTACTGCCCTCTTCAAAATTAATCTGCTCGACTATACCAGATATTTCACTACGTATATCTATCTGCTCATTGGCTTCAAGTGAACCTGACAAGGAAAGGTTATCATCAAATTTGCGAGGTTTAAGGATCATTCCGCTCACTTGAACTGCAGAAACTTCACCATTCTTTTTCCCTTCCTCTTCCTGCTGTTTATTATCGATAATCCTGAAGGCAACCAATCCTAAAAGGCCTACAATTAGAAGGGTGTAAATTAAATATCTAATTTTCATATAACTTTTTGATTCAGCAAGTCAATTATAATTTATAACCAACTCAAATTTAATGCAGAATGATTTTCCAACACCCTTAATTTGAAATTTTGAAGCCAGCTAATGCCAAAAATTTCATTTCACAATCATGAGGATACTTTTTCCTTTAATAATTCAATAGAAACGTCTAAATATTTAAAAATTGACAAGAGAGTTGGGGTTTAGGTATCTTAAAACGTTACACAAAAAGGTTCTTAAAAATCCAGAATATAACTCCCTCTCTATTATTCTCATAATAGAGACTTTTAAAATGGCAATTGGTTTAAAAAGAAATAGATTTTTTTTCAGTTATTCCAAGAAGTTTTTATTTTCTCTTCAGATTTTATTATTTATTAAAAAGAAAATATGAGATGTCAGTATTCCCAATACGATTAGAACAATAACATGAACTCTAATACTTTAAGTTAATCGCTATTGGTTAATTTTTTTTTACTTAGAAGTATTTCATTTTTTAACGAGGGGATGAAACGGACTTAAAAGAAAGAATCTAGAAATAAGTATTGCCCACTAAAGAAGAGCACACCAATTTTACGCGTCAACCCATTTAGACCTACTTAATACATTAAAAAATTAGTTATGAAAAGTAACTATCCCCTAAATTTAAAAATAAAAAAAGCCCCTAAGAAGGGGCTTTGGTGCAGTGATCCCGACAGGATTCGAACCTGTGACCGTCTGCTTAGAAGGCAGATGCTCTATCCAGCTGAGCTACGAGACCGTTTTGCGGGTGCAAATATAATCCTTTTTAAAAAATGACCGACAATTCTTTATAATTTTTTATAGAAAGCCCTCTTTTACAATTATAGTCTTGGAAAAGCTTTCAATTCATACAGAATAAAGTCTTAACATTCAGTATTCTAATTGACCTGTTCAATGAATTATTTAAAAATAAACAATCACCAAATTTTCACTCGCTTCTCTGGCGCCAGATATAAACTGTCACTAGGTTGAACATCAAAAGCCTCATAAAATTCTGGGATATTGCGAACTACTCCATTTATTCTAAATAGAGCTGGGGAATGTGGATCTGTGCTTACTTGCATTCTTAAAGATTCTTCTCGTGCCTTATTTAGCCATACCTGTGCCCAACCTAAAAACACACGTTGTTCGCCAGTCAAACCATCTAGAACTGGAGGTTTTTTTCCATCTAAGGACATTTTATAAGCTTTAAGTGCTATACTGTGACCACCTAAATCGCCTATATTCTCGCCTAAAGTATAGGCCTCGTTTACATAAACACTATCTAGTACTTCAAATTTACTACACTGATCTACGAGTGACTGTGTTCTCTTTTTAAACTCTTCTCGATCACTATCTCTCCACCAATTACCCATGGTGCCGGTGCCATCAAAAGCACTTCCCTGATCATCAAAACAGTGCCCTATCTCATGACCTATTACCGCTCCAATTCCTCCATAATTAACAGCGTCATCTGCATTAGAATTTATCAATTCCCATTTTAAATATGTTTTCCAGATATCCAAACTTGTAGAGGTAATTATTTTATCCAGCGCTTTAGCATAATCTACCGTACCTATAATTATTTTACACAGATATGCGACTCCCAAATCTTTTAAGTAGATATCCTAATTAAAATTAGGCATTACAGCATGAAGTGAATCAACAGGAAAAGGATTGTATAGTTTGACTATATCTCGCGTATCCTCCTTTTTCATATGTTGTTGAGCGATTTTGGTCTCTAAGTCCATAATTGCCCGGGAGTCCTTTTCTCCATCAGGCAAACGAACCAAATCAAATTCTTTAACTATAAGATCAACATATTTTGTTCTGATTTCTTTAGACTTAGCATCCTCTGCCAAATAATATTCTCGTTCTGGCAAACCAAGTCCACTCTGAAATAAATAAAAAGCATAGGTGTTTGGATCTTTATAATCTGTAAGAATTATTTGTTGAAGTGGATTTGTCACTCCTATTTTTGCGGCATAGGCAAAATAAGAAGCCAAAACATACTGAAAATTGCTAAAGTGACTTAAAATAAGCCTTCGCCTTTTTCATAACACGTGGCGCCATCCATAATGTAGCGGTCATAGTTGGAATGGCCATTAAAGCAAAGAACGTGTCAATTAGATTGATCATCATACTTAAGGATGTAGTTGCACCTATAAGTATACTGGCTATATAAAAGTAATTGTATATATGTTTATGCTTTGTCCCAAAAAGAAAGGACAAACATTTGGTACCATAATAGGAATAGGAAAACAGTGATGAGATACTAAAAACAGCTATGCAGAGTAGTAAAATATAAGGACCAATCCCCGGGATGGATTCTGCAAAAGCCGTAGCTGTAAGCGTTACACCATTTGTATCGCTTGTACGCCATACACCCGTCACCAAAATGGTAAGTGCAGTAAGTGTACATACTATAATGGTATCTATAAAAGGGCCCAACATGGCTACAAGCCCTTCACGTATAGGTTCTGCTGTTTTTGCAGCACCGTGCGCCATTGGAGCAGTCCCCACTCCAGCTTCATTGGAAAAAGCACCTCTACGAATACCCAAAATAATTAAACCTCCCACAATTCCTCCAAGCAGCGGATCTCCGGTATAATTATTTGCAGCAAATGCATCTGTAAATATTAAGCTAAAATATCCTGGAACTTCACTTGCATTTACAAATAGAATTACCATCACGGCAAGAAAATATAATACTACCATACTTGGCACTAATCTAGAAGCGGTATGACTTATTCTATTTAAACCTCCTAAAATAACTATTGCGGTTATCGCTGCCAGAATCAAACCAATAATTAAATCTGTAGTAAACCCTGTTTGCACACCATTAGGAGCCAAGAGAATATCGTTTACAGCTTGAGTCAATTGGTTTACATTAAAAACCGGCAAATCACCTATAAGGCCAGCAATACTAAAAAATATAGCAAGTGGTTTCCAACTTTTACCCAATCCTTCTGTAATGAAGTACATAGGACCTCCTTGAATATTGCCTGCGGAATCCTTCCCTCTGTACATAATGGCAAGAGAACCTGTAAAGAATTTTGTAGCCATTCCCACCAATGCACTTACCCACATCCAGAAAACCGCTCCTGGCCCACCTATGGCAATAGCTACCGCAACACCTGCAATATTACCCATACCTACTGTCGCAGAAAGCGCTGTTGTCAAAGCTTGAAAATGGCTTATCTCACCGGGATCATCAGGATTATCATATTTACCGCGCAAGACATTTATTGCGTGACCCATATATCTAAAAGGAAGAAATCTCGAATATACCAATAGAAAAGTTCCACCTCCTATTAATAATACTAATAAGGGTAGTCCCCATACAAAGGAGGCCAGCTCGGCAATAAAAGAGTCAATTTTCTGCATTTTCTAAAAATAGAAAAAACCGGTCAGGTTTTACTACCTAATCCGGTTTTTACCATAGGCATGTAGGGCATTCATTTTGCCAAGTAGGCGTTGACGTTATTATTAATACGTTCTTCGATATTTTGTACATCTGCTTTTTCAAATTTCTCTCCGGTAATATTTTCATACAATTCAATATATCTATCGGATACCGTTTGAATATATTCGTCTGTCATTTCAGGGACTTGTTGACCCTCTTTTCCTTGAAATCCTTTATTTATTAGCCATTGGCGTACAAATTCTTTGGAAAGCTGTTTTTGAGCCTCTCCATTTTCCTGTCGTTCTTCATAACCGTCTGCATAGAAATATCGAGAAGAATCTGGAGTATGTATTTCATCAATTAATACGATTTTTCCAGATTTGGTTTTTCCAAATTCATACTTTGTATCTACCAAAATCAGTCCGCGACTAGCTGCTATTTCGCTTCCGCGAGAGAAAAGTTTATACGTATAATCTTCCAAAATGGCATAATCTTCAGGCGATACGATACCTCTTTTCAATATTCCTTCTTTTGAAATATCTTCATCATGTTCGCCAATCTCCGCTTTAGTAGCCGGAGTAATAATGGGCTGGGGGAATTTATCATTCTCCTTCATTCCTTCTGGCATAGCAACACCACATAATTCCCTCTTTCCTGCTTTATACTCGCGAGCCGCGTGACCAGACAGGTAACCACGTATTACCATTTCAACTTTAAAAGGCTCACACTTCTCTCCTATTGCCACGTTAGGATCTGGAGTCGACTGTAACCAGTTGGGAACAATATCTGCAGTAGCACTCATCATTTTTGTGGCAATCTGATTAAGTATCTGCCCTTTAAAAGGGATTCCCTTAGGCATCACCACGTCAAAGGCACTCAATCTGTCTGTTGCAATCATCACCAATAGGTCATTCTCTAAGGTGTACACCTCGCGAACTTTACCTTTATAAATATCTTTTTGACCTGGGAAATTATAATTTGTATCTGTAATCGTATTCATCAGTAGGAATATGCTTTTTAGAAAGAAACCTTTACTGGCTTAATTTCTATTCTCAATATCTTTATAAGCTGCTATTACTTCTTTAACTAAGTGGTGGCGTATTACATCCTTATCATCAAGATGAATAATGCCAACACCCTTCACATCCTTAAGAATTAATAGCGCTTCCTTTAATCCACTAATAATACGGCGAGGTAAATCTATCTGACCGGGATCTCCCGTAATCAAAAATTTGGCATTCCTTCCCATTCTCGTAAGAAACATCTTCATTTGAGCGTGGGTAGTATTTTGTGCTTCATCCAGAATAACGAACGCATTGTCTAATGTACGTCCTCTCATAAATGCCATAGGAGCAATCTGGATAACGCCTTTCTCTATAAAACTTTCCAGTTTTTCATGAGGAATCATATCCCTCAGTGCATCATAAAGCGGTTGCATATAAGGATCTAGTTTTTCTTTTAAATCCCCCGGTAAGAAACCGAGGTTCTCCCCTGCTTCTACTGCTGGTCTGGTAAGAATAATACGCTTAACTTGTTTTTCTTTAAGCGCTTTAACAGCAATAGCCACACCGGTATATGTTTTACCCGTTCCTGCAGGGCCAATTGCAAATACCATGTCATTTTTGCGGGCAAGATCTACCATCTTTCGTTGGTTTGCAGTCTGTGCCTTAATTAGCTTACCACTTACTCCGTGAACAAGAACTTCAAGGCTCTCTGGTGATGTCTCATAGTCATCTCTGCTTTGGCTGGTTAAAACACGTTCTATAGCATTCTCATCAAGCTTGTTATATTTAGCAAAATGATCGAGCAACATGGTAAGCCGCCTATCAAATTCTTCCAGCAAATCCTCGTCTCCATATGCCTTGATATGATTACCACGGGCAACAATTTTAAGTTTAGGAAAATACTTTTTTAAAAGTTCAATATTAGAATTGCGTTGTCCAAAGAATTCCCTTGGAGTAATTTCTGAAAGTTCAATGATAAGTTCGTTCAAAAGCAGGAAGATTTTATTAAGAAACTAGTTAATTATCTTTAGTTTTGTGCTAAACAAATGTAAATAAATAAAGTTACTAACCTTCGTAAAAATATCAACAAAACACCCCTATGGCCATCATAACTTTAACCACTGATTTTGGCTTGAAAGATCACTTTGCAGGCGCGGTTAAAGGAGCTATCTATAGTGAGCTTGATGATGTGCGCATTGTTGATATCTCTCACAGTGTATCTCCTTTTCACATTACCGAAGCGGCATATATTATAGAAAATGCATATAAAAACTTCCCAAAAGGAACAATTCATATTATAGGAATTGATTCTGAACAAAATCCAGAAAACCAACATATCGCTGTAAAACTGGATGGTCATTATTTTATATGTGCAAACAATGGTATAGTTTCTATGATAACCCGAAACATTGTACCAGAAGAAATGGTGGAGATTAATATACATGATCGTATTACGACCAATTTTACTGTGCTAGATGTTTTTGTTAAAGTGGCTTGTCATATTGCCCGAGGAGGAACTTTAGGGGTGATAGGAAAGCCTATTCGAGAAATTAAAGAAATTACCGGTATTATGCCTGTTGTGAATAAAGACCAAAAACAGATTATCGGGAATATTATCTATGTGGATAATTACGGTAATGTGGTTACAAATGTCACTAAAAAGCTTTTTGATGAAATAGGCAAAGGGCGTGAGTTTAGAATTACAGCGCGTACGGCAAATTTTAATAAAATATACAGCCGTTATAGTGAGGCTATCAATTTTAGCACTGAAAAAAGCAAAAGAGAAGAAGATGGTAAAAAATTGGCTCTCTTTAATTCTTCAGGTTATATAGAACTCGCTATTTACAAAAGCAATTCGAGTACAGTAGGCAGCGCTGCTACACTTTTTGGATTGGATTATAGAGATACAGTGACTATAAACTTTGAATAATGCTCGTACGTATAGTTAAAATGGAATTTGAAAAGGACAAGATAGAAATCTTTAAAGAGCTCTTTGACGGAGTTAAGGAAAAGATTAGATACTTTGAAGGGTGTCAACACCTTGAATTGTATCAGGAATTGTCAAATCCTTATATTTTTTTCACCTATAGCTACTGGAAAAATGAAGATGCTCTAGAAGCTTATAGAAACAGTAACTTATTTAAAAAGACCTGGGCAGAGACTAAAGTGATGTTCAGCAATAAACCAGAAGCCTGGAGCGTTGAAAAAACCGTAGTATTACCTTAAAACCATACCTTGTACGCCATACTTCAAAAAGAAATAAATTCATTTTTTGCCTCTCCAATCGGATATCTGGTAATTGCCTTGTTTCTTATACTTAATGGTTTGTTCCTTTGGGTATTTCCGGGTGATTTTAATATGTTTGATTACGGTTATGCCGATTTAAATCCGTTTTTTCAGCTGGTTCCTTGGATTTTTATTTTTCTGATTCCAGCTGTTACGATGCGCAGTTTTAGCGATGAAAAAAAACTGGGTACATTAGAATTACTTTTAACCAGACCTATTACTAAGTGGCAGCTTGTTTTTGGTAAATTTTTGGGTGCTTTCATACTGATAATTATAGCGCTAATTCCTACACTGGTTTATTTATATGCAATAGATAGATTGGGAAATCCGGAAGGAAATTATGATCTGGGAATTATTATAGGCTCCTATTTGGGTCTTCTTTTTTTAGCTTCTACCTATATAAGTATTGGGATTTTTGCATCCACACTATCAGAAAACCAAATAGTGTCCTTTTTAGTTGCCGTATTTTTATGTTTTATATTTTACTTTGGGCTCGATGCGCTGGCAGAGTATAATCTATTGGGAATGCCAGATCATTGGACGGCAAATCTTGGGATGCGCTCCCATTTTGAAAGTATAAGCAGAGGCGTTGTCGATACACGAGATTTAATCTATTTTATTTCACTTACAATACTTTTTTTATATATAACAAAGCTTCGGTTAAAAGCAAGCAACTAATTATCTGTGAACAGGAAAGAAATCATAAAATTTACACTCCTTTCAATTTTAATATTGATAGCTGTTAATTATCTAGCAGGGCTTTTTCATTTCAGAATGGATTTGACTCAGGATAAACGCTATACGCTTTCAGAAACGTCCAAAGAGATAATTGCCAAAGCAGATAAAAATATTATTATTGATGTTTTTCTTGAAGGCGACTTTCCTTCAGAATTTAGAAAACTACAAATTGAAACTCGTCAACTGCTTGAAGAATACGAAGCTCAAAATCAAAATATTAAATTCGCTTTTGTCAATCCTGTTCCAGAAGGTGGTAATGCAGAACAAATAGCTCAAAGTTTTAATCAGCGGGGGATGCGACCAGAACGGGTTCAGTTACGTGAAAATGGTAAAGTAAGTGAAGAATTGGTTTTTCCTTGGGCAACTGCTTCCTATAATGGCAAAACTGTACGTGTTCCTCTTCTTAAAAAGAATCTGGGTGCGAGTACGGAAGAATTGATTAGTCGATCTACACAAAATCTAGAATATGCTTTTAGTGACGCTTTTTATAAGTTGATAAACCCAAAAAGTAAGCGAGTTGCAGTTCTAAAAGGTAACGATGAAGTACAGGATCGTTATATCGCAGATTTTTTCAGCACATTAAGAGAAAGTTATTACATAGCTCCTTTTCCTCTTGATTCTATGCAGACTGCACCAGAAACCACATTAAAAGCTTTACAATCCTTTGATCTTATTGTCGCCGCAAAGCCAAAAAGGCCTTTTACAGATTCCCAAAAATATGCTCTGGATCAATTTGTTATGAATGGAGGAAAGTCATTGTGGCTTCTTGATATGGTCGCTATGGAATCTGATAGTCTATATACCAATCAAGGAATGACAGTGGCCATACCACGCAATCTCAATTTAAATGATATGTTTTTTAAATATGGGATACGTATTAACCCTGTGCTAACCGAAGATCTGTATGCGGCACCTATAGTTCTCGCTTCGGGTGAGGGCAGTGAATCACAATATTCACAACTTCCTTGGTTCTATTATCCATTAGTTACCAGTCAGGAAAATCATCCCATAAATGCAAATCTTGATAATCCTGTTCGTTTTAAATATGCTAATCAGATTGATTTGCTTGACAACAATATACAGAAAACGGTATTGCTTCAAAGTTCACAACTCTCAAAAATTGAAGGGGTGCCTAAGCCTATTTCCCTTGAAGAAGTTAGTTTAGAACCTAAACCCGAAGATTACGCCGCCGGACCTCAAGCACTATCTGTACTTCTTGAAGGAGTTTTTACCTCCGCCTTTCAAAACAGAATAAAACCCACTTCAACTAAAAATTTGCCCTTTACAGATCGTAGTAAAAAATCTACTAAAATGATTGTAGTTGCAGATGGGGATTTAATAGAAAATGATCTTGATCAACAAGGAAGACCTCTGGAGTTGGGCTTCGACAAATTCACCTTTAAGCAGTACAGCAACAAGGAGTTTTTACTTAATGCAGTAAACTATTTGTTAGATGATAGTGGGCTTATTAACATAAGAAGTAAAGATATTTCCCTTCCTGCACTTGACATCCAAAAAACAACTAATAAGCGTAGCTTATGGCAAGCATTGACATTAGGGCTTCCTCTGGTTTTCTTAGGTCTTTTTGGCATACTTTTCATCTATTTTAGAAAACGTGCGTACTCCTAGTATATGTTAATAAGTTTGTTTCGGCAAAAACCGCCATTACGATATATTTGTAACACCGCTCAACGCGGTAGAAAAACTGAAAAATCAAATCAAATTCTATAGCGTTTTGGCTCGCCGCTACAACGTTTAAATAGTAACTTCTTATGAAATTTATTGTATCGAGTTCCTACCTGCTGAAACAATTACAAGTTTTAGGGGGTGTTATCAATAACAGCAACACCCTACCCATTTTAGATAATTTTCTATTTGAATTGGACGGAAATAAACTAAAAGTTTCTGCGTCAGATCTAGAGACAACAATGATTGCAACCTTAGAGGTTGAATCTCAGGATAGCGGGAGCATTGCTGTACCAGCAAAACTTCTTCTAGACACATTAAAAACTTTTCCTGAGCAACCGCTCACGTTTGTAGTTGAAGACAATAACACTATAGAAATAAGCTCTAATCACGGTAAGTATGCCCTAGCTTATGCTTCTGGTGAAGAATTTCCTAATGCAGTAGAACTTGATGACCCAAGTGCAGTTACAATTCCTGCTCCTGTTCTAGCTACTGCTGTGAGCAACACTATTTTTGCTACTGGTAACGATGATTTGCGCCCAGTTATGAGTGGTGTCTTTTTTCAGTTTTCTACAGAGGGACTTACTTTTGTAGCAACAGATGCTCATAAACTGGTTAAATATTCCAGAAGTGATGTGCAGGCTACTCAAACTGCCGAATTTATTATGCCAAAGAAGCCTTTAAATCTTTTAAAAGGAATTCTTGCAGCAAGTGATGATGATATTGTAGTCGAATACAATGAGTCAAACGCGAAATTCACTTTTGATAATGTACAGTTAATTTGTCGCTTAATTGATGGTAAATACCCTAATTACGAAGCTGTAATACCTAAGGAGAATCCAAATAAATTAGTAATAGATCGCAATCAATTTTTAAATTCTGTACGTAGGGTTTCTATTTTTTCAAATAAGACCACACACCAGATTCGTTTAAAAATTGCTGGAGCAGAATTAAATATTTCTGCAGAAGATATTGACTACAGTAATAAAGCAGAAGAACGTCTTACTTGTGATTATCAAGGTGATGATATGCAAATAGGTTTTAATTCACGCTTTCTGGTTGAAATGCTGAATAACCTCAACGCAAATGACGTTTCTTTAGAAATGTCCTTACCTAACAGAGCAGGTATTCTTACTCCTACTGATGGACTTGATGAAGGGGAAAATGTAACAATGCTTGTTATGCCTGTTATGCTGAACAACTAAGCTTTTCTACCCAATAAAAATAAAAACCAACCTTTTTGAGGTTGGTTTTTTGCGTTAGATAGGTTTGTGAATCATTTCCTAAGTGTAACCAATATGAAGCAATTCCAATTTAAACGCGAGGAAGATCCCCATCACCTTTAAGTGGTAAATCAGAACTTCCCATTAAATAAGTATCTATATGATGTGCGGCTTGTCGCCCTTCTGAAATCGCCCAAACAATCAATGATTGTCCACGGCGCATATCTCCTGCAGCAAAAACTCCAGGTACATTTGTCATATAATTATTAATTGAAGCTTTGATGTTTGTTCTTGGATCCATTTCAAGCCCTAATTGATCGGCCAATGTCGCTTCACTACCCGTAAAACCAAGAGCCAATAGAACCATATCACAATCCCATCGTTTTTCAGTGCCTTCAACTTCTTTTAATTGTGGTCTTTCGCCCGGCTTATGAATCCATTCTACTTCAGTTGTGATAAGACCTGATAAATTACCCTGCTCATCGCTCACAAATTCTTTTGTTGAGATACTAAAGAAACGCTCTGCCCCTTCTTTATGGGATGAGCTCGTGCGCAATCGCATAGGCCAATACGGCCACGGCTGATTTTCTGGACGTTCTGATGTTGCTTTTCCTAATATTTCAAAATTAGTAACGCTTACAGCACCTTGTCGTATAGAGGTTCCTATACAGTCACTTCCCGTATCACCTCCTCCTATTACTATAACACGTTTACCTGTAGCTTTAATATCTTCACCCTCATATTCCAAACCATCTACTCGTCTGTTGTTTTGAGGAAGAAAATCCATCGCTTGATAAACTCCTTTTAAATGAGCTCCTTTAATAGGCAGATTACGCTTAACGGTTGCACCTCCACAAAGAATGATAGCATCATTTGAAGCCTTCAGTTCCTCTATTGCCACATTCTTACCTACGTGGGCATTTGTCACAAACTTGATTCCTTCTTCTTCCAGAACAGTTAATCTTCTATCAATGACTCTCTTTTCCATTTTAAAATCTGGAATACCGTAACGTAAGAGTCCACCTATTTTCTCATCACGCTCATAAACCGTCACTTCATGACCTGCACGATTTAGTTGCTGAGCAGCCGCCATACCCGCAGGGCCAGAACCTATAACTGCAACTTTTTTACCAGTTCGCTTTGTAGGAGGCTTTGGTTTTACCCAACCCATATCAAATGCCTGTTCTGCAATATTTTTTTCAATATTTTCAATAGTTACAGGATCTTCATTTATTCCCAGTACGCAGGATTCTTCGCAAGGAGCAGGACAAAGTCTTCCCGTAAATTCCGGAAAGTTATTTGTTCCGTGTAAGATACGTGCAGCATCTTCCCATTTTCCCTTATAAACCGCATCGTTAAAATCTGGTATTAAGTTTCCTAGTGGGCAACCACTATGGCAAAATGGAATCCCGCAATCCATACAGCGGGCTCCCTGCTTTTTAATATCTTTTTCCTCAAGAGGAATAGTAAACTCTTCGTATTTTGTAATACGCTCCTCTACTGGTTTATAAGCTTCAGTTTGACGTTCGTATTCTAAAAATCCGGTTATCTTTCCCATGTTATCTACTCCGTTAAATCGGTTAATTTTTCTTCTTCTTCTAATCTTATCAATGCCAGACGATATTCTTCTGGTAAAACTTTTATAAATTTAGAAAGACAGTTTTCCCAGTCTTCTAAAATTCTTTGTGCCAATCTACTTTGTGTATAATTGTAGTGGTTTGTAATTAATTCTTGAAGTTGCTTTTTATCCTCTTCTTCCGTTACCGGATCAAGATTTAAAGCTTCTGAATTACAGTTTTTTACAAATTGATTATTTTCATCAAAAATATAAGCCACACCGCCACTCATACCAGCACCAAAGTTTCTTCCCGTCTTACCAAGCACCACAGCAACACCTCCAGTCATGTATTCACATCCGTGATCCCCAATCCCTTCTACAACGGCATGTGCCCCACTATTACGTACACAGAAACGTTCTCCTGCAGTCCCGTTAAAGTAAGCTTCTCCACTTGTTGCTCCATAAAGTGCCACGTTACCTATAATCACATTATCCTCTGCTTTTAACGTAGATTCTTCAGGTATCTTTACAATAAGTCTTGCTCCAGAAAGTCCTTTACCTACATAGTCATTTGCATTTCCATCAATTTTTAAGGTAAGTCCTTTTGTTGCAAAAGCTCCAAAACTCTGACCTGCCGCTCCTTTAAAATTAATTTTCAAAGTATTATCAGGAAGGCCTTGTTCGCCATATATCTTAGAAATCTCATTACTTAATATAGCACCTACTGCACGATCTGTATTATGAATATCTAAATCAAGCACTGTTTTTTCCTTACGGAAAAGAGCCGTATGGGCCAATTCAATTATTTCAAAATCTATGGATTTTTCTAAATGATGATGTTGAGCTTCTGTATTATAAACCTCAACACCTTCTGGAGCTTCAATAGTATGTAATATAGGAGTCAAGTCAACACCAGCAGCTTTAAAATGCTCAATAGCTCTGTTCCTGTCTAGTTTATGAACCTGGCCCACCATCTCGTCAATCGTTCTAAAACCAAGTTTTGCCATTATCTCGCGTAGTTCTTCTGCTATGAAATACATATAGTTGACTACATGTTCTGGCTTTCCTCTAAATTTCTTTCGAAGTTCAGGATTTTGAGTAGCGATGCCCACAGGGCAGGTATTTAAATGACAAACACGCATCATTATACAACCCGAAGCTACCAATGGGGCAGTTGCGAAACCAAATTCTTCTGCACCTAATAAACAAGCAATTGCTACATCACGACCTGTTTTTAACTGACCGTCACATTCCAGGCGGATTCTGCTTCTTAAATTATTAAGAACCAAGGTTTGTTGTGCTTCAGCGATTCCCAATTCCCAAGGAAGACCAGCGTGGCGTAAAGAAGTTAATGGCGATGCTCCTGTTCCTCCATCGTATCCTGAAACTAAAATCACATCTGCTTTAGCTTTTGCCACACCTGCTGCAACAGTACCTACACCTACTTCTGATACTAATTTTACATTTATACGCGCCGATCTATTTGCCGATTTTAGGTCATAAATCAATTGGGCTAAATCTTCAATAGAATAAATATCGTGATGCGGTGGTGGCGATATAAGACCTACATAAGGTGTACTCTTACGGGTTTTAGCGATATACTTATTTACTTTTTCTCCCGGTAATTGTCCTCCTTCTCCAGGTTTTGCACCTTGAGCCATTTTAATCTGGATCTCTGCTGCGCTGGTTAAGTAATTACTGGTTACTCCAAAACGACCCGATGCGACTTGCTTGATCGCACTGTTACGCCAGTCACCATTTGCACTTTTATAAAAACGCTCTGCATCTTCCCCTCCTTCTCCACTGTTACTTTTACCACCTATACGGTTCATAGCAACCGCAAGATTCTCATGTGCTTCTTTACTAATCGATCCATAAGACATCGCACCAGTTTTAAACCGCTTAACAATCTCTGTCCAAGGTTCTACTTCATCCAGTGGAATAGGATCATAATTTGAAAACTCAAACAATCCTCGAATTGTCATCAATTGTCTGGATTGTTCATTAACCAAATTTGCATACTCTTTATAGGTAGCAGGATTGTTTTGACGTACAGATTCCTGTAGCTTCGCGATAGAAAGAGGATTGAACATATGCTTCTCCCCATTACGTCTCCAGCGGTATTCGCCTCCTATTTCCATATCAAGATTGCCGGCAACATCCTTGGTTAAAAATGTACGTTTATGGCGTTTCTCTACTTCCTTCTCTACCTCATACAGTCCTATACCTTCAATTCTACTAGGTGTATTTGGAAAATACTTATCTACAAATTTTGAGTTTAAACCAAGCGCTTCAAAAAGATTAGAACCTCTATAGGAGTTTAATGTTGAGATACCAATTTTGTTCATTACCTTGATTACCCCTTTCCCTATAGCTTTGTTGTAATTTCCTACAGCTTCTTTAAAAGATATATTATCTAAATTTCCTTCATCAACTTGTTCCTGTAGTATTTCATTTACCATATAAGGGTTTATGGCACTTGCTCCATAACCAAATAATAGCGCAAAATGATGCACTTCTCTAGGCTCTGCAGATTCAATTATAAAACTCATCTTAGAGCGTTGTCCCAACTTAAACAATCCACTATTAAGATAAGAACAGGCTAATAATGCAGGTATGGGAGCCATTTTCTCATCTACTCCCCTATCTGAAAGTATGAGTATGGTGTTCCCTTCGTTTATAGCAGTGGAGGCTTTTAAAATCATCTCTTCCAGAGCAGCTTCCATTCCGTTTAACCCTCTACTTGATTCATAAAGTATAGGAATACTGGTTACCTGAAAATCTGGATTATCATTATTTTTTATTTTATCAAGATCTTCCTTAGAAATCACAGGATTTTGAATTCGTATTTTCTTACAATAACTAGGCGTTATCTCCATTAAGTTATCATCCGCACCTAGCGTAAGACTTAAATCTGTGATTAATTCTTCACGAATACCATCCAATGGAGGATTTGTTACTTGGGCAAATAACTGCTTAAAATAATTATACAGCAATTGTGGTCGTTCTGAAAAAACAGCAAGAGGTGTGTCTGTACCCATAGAACCTATAGGCTCTTTTCCTTTTCCTGCCATAGGCAGAATAATTGTATTAATATCTTCTTGTGTATAACCAAAAGCGTTTTTACGTAACTCTATAGGAGTACTATCGTGTATTACCTCACCATCTCTGTATGGGATATCTTTAAGATGTACTCTATTTTCTTTCAGCCATTTTTCATAAGGCTTTTTAGAAACAATTTTTTCTTTTATCTCCTCATCATTTACTATGCGTCCTTCGGCCATATTAACCAAGAACATTTTTCCTGGTTCTAATCTACCGTGAAAAGAAACATTTTCTGGTTCTAATTCCAAAACACCTGTTTCTGATGACATTATAACATATCCAGCTTTAGTAACTGAGTAGCGCGATGGTCGTAAACCATTTCTATCCAGAACCGCGCCTATATAATCTCCATCTGTAAAAGGTATGGAAGCAGGACCATCCCAAGGCTCCATTATACAGCTGTTAAACTCGTAGAATGATTTTTTAGTCTCACTCATATCTTTGTGCTTCTCCCAAGCTTCAGGAACAAGCATCATCATAATTTCTGGTAAAGACCTTCCAGACATTAAAAGCAGTTCAACAACCATATCCATAGAAGCAGAATCCGATTTTCCTTGTAATATGATAGGAAAGAGCTTTTTGATATCATCATCAAACAAATCACTTTTAAGTAATTCCTCCCGACTGTTCATTCGGGATATATTACCTCTAAGGGTGTTTATCTCCCCGTTATGACACATATATCTAAAAGGTTGTGCCAGATCCCAGGTAGGAAAAGTATTGGTAGAGAATCGCTGATGAACTAAGGCTAGACGCGTAGTCAGTTTTGTATCCAGCAAGTCTGTATAATAAAACTTAATATCCTCTGGCATTAAAAGCCCCTTAAATATTAAGGTCTTTGTAGATAAACTTGGTAGATAAAAGTAGGTGCGTTCAGAAAGTTTACTCTCTAATATAGTATGCTCTGAAATTTTGCGTGCTGTAAACAATTTAATCTGAAATTGTCTATCCTCCATTCCCTCTTCGGGCTTACCTATAAAGATTTGCTCTATATGCGGTTCTACATCTGCTGCAATTGCACCTAAATCCTGCATCTACAGGAACCTTTCTCCATCCTAATAA
>CAXBEL010000051.1:0-21602 GCA_963974735.1 uncultured Flavobacteriaceae bacterium
ATTCCTCAATGGTTTTAAAATATTCTAAAGCTTCAGCAACCTTTAAATCAAAATCTTTAACTAATTTATCTTTAGATTTCTTGGTTTGAGAATCACCCTCTTGTCTGAGTAATTCAAACTGATTCTTAGAAAGTTCTTTAGCCTGTGCATAAGATAACATACGGTCTAAAACGCCGGTTAAATGCTGCAGATGAAAACCTACACTAGCCCTTCCTGCAGGTTTAATCCAAAGTAATTCTTCAGGAAAATCCGGAATATATAAATGTACTTCCTCCCGGGTTTGGAGTAGGGCATGTGCTGCGGGTTGTAAAAGCGCAGGTATGTCTTTAATGGGACCGCGAAGCCATACTTCGGGTTGTTTGTTTTGAGCCATAATATAAATTGTTTTTAAAGGTCGGAATTGTAGAACTAAGTTGAAATGAAAATATTGAAATTGATTTTTATGTTATTGCCAACTTTAAAAATATGAGTTATGATTGGCTATATTTGGCATCCAAAAAAAACTAAGATGACAGAAAGAGATGAATTTTTTATGAGACGAGCTATTGCTTTAGCAGAAGAAGGCATGGACAGTCAAGCCGGCGGACCTTTTGGAGCGGTAGTGGTGAAAAATGATAAAATTATAGCCGAAGGTTTTAATAAAGTTACTTCTACAAATGATCCTACAGCACATGCCGAAGTTACCGCCATACGTGAAGCGTGCAAAAAACTAGGCTCTTTTCAGCTTGATGATTGCATCCTTTATACTTCTTGTGAACCTTGTCCTATGTGTCTGGGTGCCATTTATTGGGCACGTCCTAAAAAAGTGTTTTTTGCCGCAAATAGAGAAGATGCAGCAGCTATAGGCTTTGATGATCAGTTTATTTATGATGAACTGGATAAAGAAATGAACGACAGACAAATTGAATTTGTAAAGTTGATCAGAAAAGAAGCAATCCCGGTATTTGATAAATGGGATAATAAAACTGGGAAGACTGAGTATTGATAGGCATTTTTAGCCGAGTTTATATAAGTATTATTATATATTAGTTGTTACACATTGTGAAAAATGGAAACCGAACATCCTACAAAATATTATGACAATCTAGGTGACTATCAGGAAGCTCGACAGATTCTTCAGAATTATCAAAAAACTCATAATATAATTCGCAATGATTATCTAAATCTAATTGAGCTGACATTTGAATGTCAGAATGACCAAAAATCATTCAACACACTATATCGAGCGTGTTTAAGAGAACTGTTTTCATTGATTGAATCTGACTTGTTTAATTTAAATAGACTTGATAATTATCCTAATTATTCGGACAAAGACAAGTTTATGATTAAATTTAAAAAAACATTTAAGCAAATATCTAAGACTTGGGAAAAGGAGGATATTCAAAAAGAATATTTTGACTCTAAATTAGAAAGATTAAAAAACATTAAAATGGAAAGAGATAAAATCACTCACCCAAAAGGTCCTAAAGATTTTAAGACTACAACAATTGAGGATTTTATCAGTTTTAAAATGATTTTTGATGAATATGATGGGTTTATTAATAAAATGATGAATGGATTTTTTATTGGAATGAAAAACTATCCAATATAAACTGCTTAATACTACCCTACTTGCGATATACTTAACGTAGTAAAGAATTTAATGAATAAAGATTTCCGAATAGTAAGCAAATTTAAAGGATTTGGGGAACCAAAAGGAAAAATTTGGTTTGTAGGTCTTGAAGAAGCCTGACTTTACAATTTGCTTTGGCATTTGGAATACGTGTGATTTTAAAAACGCGTTTCTACTCGATAATGAATTACCAATAAAAGAATCAAATTCATTTCTGTTTTCAGAAGAAAAAGATTCTGATAACTTCATTTTTTGACAATAAAAATATGGGACAGAATAGAATTGATAAGACTGTAGCCACAATTCAAGAATATATCTAATAAACCTCTAACTCTTATTGGTAAAATAAATTAATCTTTTCAAATCAAATCAAGTATTAAAGAAAACCGAACCAAATCGCTTATGTTTTTCACATTTAGTTTATTGTAAATATTGCGTCTATGAGTATGTACGGTATGAGAGGATATAAATAAAAGTTCACCTACCTCTTTATTAGAAAGACCGTTTCCCAATAATTTTAGAACCTTTTTTTCTTGTTTGGTAAGCGATTGAAACTGCAACCAGGAAACCTGATTTTTATGTAATGGAGTAAAAATAGATTTGAATAATTTGCCTATAGTGCCCATCTCATCTATAAAAGTGGACACATTAAAATAAAGATTTTCGTTAAGTATAAGTTTATTTGAATAAAAGTATTTCATCTGTTTATTTACCCTTAAATGCTGCAAATAATTACAGACTCCGTCATCATCATTTATTTTATCAAATTGCTCCGCCCTGGCAACAGCACTTTTATATAAGGTAGGGCAGGAGATTTCAGTAAGGTAACTACCGCCAATTTCAACTAATTTTTCAAGTTCTGGACCTTTGTCGAGCAATTTATTGTTTGCATAGGTAATATCGAGATTGTCCCTTTTATTAACGTGTATAGAGTATGGAATAAAATCATTCAATTGGGCAAAAAGTGCTTTATCCTTTACATATAAATTTCGCAATTTAAATGTAAAATGTTGGAGGTGAGTAATCTGTTCTTTTTCTGTGTGTAATTCCATAACTTAAAATATTTGAGTGGTTATGGATTTTATTGTTTTAAGAAACTCCTCAGGTTTTTCTAAGCTGGGATAGTGGCCGCATTGGTCAAAGAAGATAATCTCACAATTGTCTTTGCAAAGATCTTTGACATGTTTTAAATATTCAGGATTTACGCTGGGGTCTTGTTTTCCAGCGATGATGAATTTTTTGACATTAAGATTAATAAAAATTTCCTTTTGATCTTGAAAATTGTTGTTCATTAAGTCTGCTGCAAGAACACTTCTTACTTTTGGGTTTGCCATTTCAAAGTCCTTAATGATTTCGGTAGCTTTTGCTTTATTAAAAACAGCAATGTGAGCGGCCTCTTCTATTTGCTCTTCTGTAGGGTCTTCAGTCAGAAAAGTTTGTAAAGCTGCGACAGGTATAAATGCCTCCTCAAAATTTATAGGCTTGCTTAAAGGAGGTGTACCAAAAATGACGAGTGCTTTAAGTCTTTTTACCTTTGGCGCTATTTCTATAGCCAGATGCCCACCCATAGAATTTCCTAGAAGTAAAATATCATCTTCTATAGAGTTTATAAAGTCCAGCAATTCTCCGGAGTAGGCTGAAGAAGTAAAATCTTTATTTGAAAACCCATTTAAGTTGGAACCGTGTCCGGCAAGTTCAATTGCAATTTTAGTTGAAGTTATGACTTCAGAAAGCATAATATGGTCATATATCTTCGAGGAAGAAGAATTCCCATGGATAAAAATTAGCGTTCCTTTATCTTTTCCTTCAACTTTATTGTACTGCATGAATAGGGGTTTTTCTGATAATTTTTTAGCATTAATTACTAAAAGTGTTTCAGAAAGATAAGATACTATATTTTGTTTGTAATGTGCGCAGGTAAAGTACACGGATTTTGACAGTAATTTATAATTTACTGAAAATCAGCCGTTAATAATTTTTAGGTTTTAAGTGCTTTGTTGTAATTTGGAAAACCAAAAAAAATCCACTGTAACAAACTCATAAACACTAGCAATATTTTTTTAGAACTTACTGATACAGCTCTCTTATATAATTATCTACTTCACTTTTTTCATAAAATGCATCATAATCTTTAATGTGCAGAATATCATAAATGTATTTTTCTTTATCACCCACTTGCTCATAATAGGCTTTACAAATAATATAACCGGCCCAATATCCGGCGTTTCTGGGTCTTAAGTCACTCTCCTGCTGCCAAGAATTCCAAATATTTTTGTCCTTATCCTTTTGAAAATCCTTCCAAATTTCGAGTTCTTTGCCTTTAAAATTTTTATAGTTGCCATCTGTTTTTCCACTTATCAACTCGGCGATAAATTCTGCTGAACCTTCTCGAATGCTTTTCCATAGTAAGGTGTTTCCATCTTTCATCTTATCCTGATTAAAATGAACCAATTCGTGGCTTACACTCACCGGTATATGACTTCGCAGCATACTTATTCTTAAAATATCCTGATTCCAATTTGCCGTATCAGAATCTCCGGTTCTTGCCATAATTTCGGTTCCCATAAGCAGGCCGTTATTTGATATGGTGCCGTTAGAGTTATATTTTCCTATAACAAAATAGACATCTGGATATTTAGCTTCGGGATACAGATTTTCAAACTTTTTAAAATTGTCGAAAATCTGTTTTTCTATATCATCCAAATTGGAAATATCCTTTCTTATGGATTGATAATAATCCTTGAACCGTAATACGAAATCAGCAAATTTTTTAGTTGATCTAATTTTTGATTTGTAAAAATCTTTTACGCCTTTTGAGCCCTCATCAAAATAATTTTTTTGAAATATTGTTTCTGCATTGGCTGTGTCTTTTATAGCTAGATCAAAGGCTGTATAAAAGTTGTGTATGTCTGTGGTTATGATTTTTGATTCGGTGGGGGAATCAGAAGTTTTTTTAGCTGAAAATAAACTGGAACATGATTGAAATAGGAGTATAGCAATTATTGAAAATAAGGGTACAAGAATATTTTTTTTAATCAAAATGTAATTGTTTAATGGTAGTTAAAACTCCTTCGGATTACGAGTTTTTCTAGTTTATTTTTTTGTAAATAATGTGATATGCGCTATTCGTATTCGTGCTAAAACCACTAAGGTTAAGCGTATCGTTGGAAATTTTTATTCTTTGGCAGGTTTCATCCTCTAACATTACTATAAAAGGATCTGTAGAGTCTATATCTTTTGATTCTGAATCAAATGGACATGTATCTGAAATTTGAAATTTTATAAATCTGGGTTCTTCTACAATTCCTTCTTCTATAAATTTAACGGTGGAGTTTTTAAATTCTGCTCTACGAAAAGGATATTCTGGTTCTCTCCATTCCCCTTGTAATTTCTCTATAAAATCCTCACTATTTAAATCTGATGGTTCCTGACTTTTCTCTTCGATTGGTGTGCTTAAATTATTTTTTTCTGAAGTTTCAAGCTTAGATTCTTCGGTTTTGTTCTTACAGGAAAACGCTAAAACAGTAATAAGTATTAGAAAAATATGGATTTTAAACTTCATCGCTTTTAATTTGGAGCACTAAAGTTATGCAATTTGTCCTTTATTCTTTTTTCAACAAATTTTGATTCAATTGAAACCTTCTACGCTTATCTATTTTTTTTACAATCAACTTTGACTACTCAATATGACATTTATCATTTTTCAATTTTTGTGATATGGATACTTTTATAACTAGAGCAAAATCACCAATCAACAGGTTTGGTAACAATTCAGCGTTATGGAAGTCAAAAAAAACAATAAGGCAAATCTTGATAAATACAGTTTAATTATGTTTCAGATAGGGCTTATAGTTTCTCTATCCATAAGCTATCTTTTATTGGAATCTAAATCTTATTTAAGGCAAGCAGATACGTCACCGCAAGAGATAGGCTTGGTATATGAAATTGACGAAAATATACCTATAACACAAGTTGAAAACGTACCTCCGCCGTTACCACCTTCCACTGAAATTCCCGTTCAACAAGTAGTTCCTCAAGATGTTTATGAGGTGGTTGAAAATGATGTTCTTTTAGAAGAGGGGATTATAGAATCAACCGAAACAAATCAAGCTGATAAAATAATTAGCCGGGAACAGTTTGTCCCCATTTCTGAAGTGACCTATATGGAAGAAGAGGAAGAAATTGAGAACGTACCCTTTGCAATAATTGAAGATGCTCCTATATATCCGGGTTGTGAAAAAACCAAAGACAAGGCTTCCAGAAAAAAATGTATGTCTGAGGAAATTGACAGGTTTGTAAATCGTGAATTTGACAATTCGTTGGGTGCAACACTAGGCCTTAGCGGAGTACAAAGAATTTATGTGTATTTTAAAATTAGTGAGCATGGTAACATTGTTGATGTATATGCGAGAGCACCCAATGAAGTCCTGAAAAATGAAGCGGAACGCGTTGTACAATTATTGCCCAAAATGACACCAGGAAAACAAAGAGGTAGACCTGTTCGGGTTAATTATGCTGTACCAATTATTTTTGAGGTGAGAAGTTTGTGAATTAGATTTCTCTAATTTTCCAGATTCACACTTTCAAAAGGAATGGGATAAGATTCATCTGTTGAGAGAACAGAAAAAGTAGCAGTAGGTAGAAATAGATTTATAAAAGCATCCCAATCTCGTATTTTTCCTTTTTCTCCAGAGATTAGACGAAGCATTTCCTTTAAATCTCGTCGATTGAATTTACTGCTGTAGAGTCAGAAACGATTTTATTTTGAGCAATAAGATTAGTGGAAATACAAAACGTAAGTAATAAGATTATTTTCTTAATAATCTTGGATTAGGACTGGTGAGGTTTACTATATAAAAACATGGTGAATAAATGTGTTGGATAACTCTTATGTTTCTTGATATTTAAAATTACTTTTCCTCAGGACTGATCATTTGGGATAACCAATTTTAGGAAGCCTCAATTTTTCTATTAATCTCCTTACACAAATCTATAAACCCCTTGAAAGAATTTAGGTGTTTAGTTAATATATTTCGTTCTACTAATTCTTTTAAATAGTAATGCTCTCCAACTTCGTTAGGTGTGTTTTTTGTATAACGAACATTTCTTTCCGAAAGCATTTTTTTTAAATAAGAATAATGAAAATTTGAAGTAGTAAGACTTTCATCAATAGTAGGCATTAATTCTGGATCTTCTAATTGTACATTATAATATGACTGGTATTTAACCAATAAAGAATTTGAAGGATTAGCTTTGAAAATTTTAGTATTCCCCAAGAACCATGATTCAATGCACTTATCCTGAACTACTAATTTTATTTTACAATTTGGAGAAATTTCTAGTCCTTCTTCTTCTTTAAATTTTTTAATATACTTATTCAGTTCCTGCTGTCTTTCCTCAATTGTAGACTCATCAGCATCAATACATAATATTAAATAATTGTAGTTTCCCACACTATTTATATCTATTATACTATTTTTCAAAATATTTGTAAATATGCGAGGATAGCCATTAGCAGTTAATAAATAAAAGTCATTTTTCTCAGCCTGATAAAACTCGTCTATCTGTCTAAGCTTTACTTTTAAAAAATAATTAACCAATTTTGGGTAGATTTTTTTTTCAGTGCTCCTACCTTCGACTAAGAAATATAGATTCATACTACCCTTCGATAATTCCCGTTGTAAACTCTTCTAATTGGGTTAGCTGTATAAATGCTTCCTGTTTAGATTTGGTGAAATCAACCAATTTATCGGCATCTCTAGTTTTAACGTTACTTCCCTTTCTTGTCACTAGCTTCCAATTTTTAAAATGTATTTGATTAATAATATAAGGATGATGACTGGTGATAATAAATTGAAGATTTCTATGAGATGATGTTTGTAAATCCATTGTTAATTCGTCAATACAATTTACTCCTAAGCTATTTTCAAATTCATCTATTAAAATTACGGTACCTTCTGGGCATAAGTATAACTCACTTAGATGCATCAATGTTCGGTACATTCCAGAAGATATTTGGTGCTGAATAATCCAGTCTTCTACATTTATTTCTTTAATTTGAACGAAAGGAATCTCTCTCAGAAGTGGAGGTGCTTCATCAATATCTTTAAAATCTATAGGAGCAATTCGAACATCTTTAACAAATGGAAATATATCTATAAATCTATCTTTAATGGATTCCATAATACTCGGAGCATTTTTATAGGCCAGATATAATTTTGTGATAATATTTTCATCCGCCTCTCGAATACTTTCAATGTCTTTGTATTTATTTAAAATTCTATTAACAGCTAAAAAATCAGGATTAAATTTTCTCGGGTTTTTCTTTGATTCAACTTGATCACTAAATATTATTCTTCTAAAGCCTCTGAAAGCAGGTGAAATCAACTCTTCCTCTTTTAAATGATGTAAGGCACTTTTATCTTGAGCAAGCTTTACAGTTTTTTGACCTTGAAAAATTATCTCTCCATTTTTTCTCTCAATTATAAGTTTACCATTTAGCCAAAGATTTTCACTAATAATTCGAGGGGAATTTTTTTCAGAATCCTCATCAATTTCCCTAAATTTTGTTATTGAGGAACCTTTCGTTTCAAATTCTCCCTCCCATTGATAATTGTATTGATCAAAAGTTTCGAATTCAATATTCCATTTAGTTCCACCATATGATTCTCCTTTAATTATGGATTTTATTCTAAGAATTGCTTCCAAAATTTGTGTTTTTCCAACTCCAGATGCCCCCACTAATAAAGTCAAAGTATTAAATTCTACCTTGGAGAGGTTCCATTTGGTATCAGTATCATTAAAACTTATAGATTTAATTCTCATTCCTCATATTTTATATGCAATATAGAATATGTTTTATAAATATTTGCTATCGTAATAAGTGGCCTATTTCCAGAATTATAGAAATACTTATTCCTTCCAGTTTTGAAGTCGGTCGAGATATAAATAACTCTCCACGAATTTTTTATGTTCGGGACTGGTCATTTTCTCCAGTAAATGCAATGCAGATATGTAACTCGCCAAGTTGCCGTTTGAGGAACTAAATTTTCCGTCTTCTACAAAAGTCACTAAACTGTCATTCTGGACTTTTAGATTTGGGTAGTCTTTCTGTAGTTGTTTGCCACCACCAATCCAGGTTACAATTTTGTGTCCATCTGCAATTCCAGATTTGCCTATCAGTTGTGCACCTGCGCAATTGCTCACTGTATATTTCGTTTCTTGATTTTTCTCTTTTAGAAAGCTCACAATTTGTTTATTATGTACTTGAGCGTACATATCATAGGCACTGGGCACAAATAAAGCTTCTAATTTAGGGCAGTTCTCAAAAGTGTAATCCGGTAAAATTCTAATTCCTTCTTCGGTTGTTATGGGTAGTTCGGTTTCGGCTATTGTGATGACATTAAAAAGTTGATTTCCATCTGCGCTCGGTTTTGAAAAAACATCCGATGTTGCAATAACTTCACTTTGCAAAACACCATTATACATTAAAAGCCCAATGGTTGGTAACTCCGATTTAAACGGTTTTAGATGTTTGGTGAGCGTGTCTTTTTGTATTTCGGACTGCGTGCCAATCGGACTGGAAGAAACGGTTTTAGATTTATCTGAATTGCAACTACTAAGAATGGTTGCCAAAATTACAGCTGCTATAAATCCAAATATTTTCATTTGTTTCGGTTTTAATTTTCCAGAATTTTTGTCTGATTTTATTTTGAATTTGTCTTCAAAATAAACACCACAAGGTACTGCATCAAATGAAATTATAGCGATAAAGAAACTCGGATTAACTTCTAGAATTACAACTAAAATAATTGGGTAATAGATTTAGAAATAGCATCAACAGCCACATTCCCCATAAATGGGGCGCGTAGTTACAGCCCCGCTTTCATGAACGATGGTAATGGTGCCTTCTTTGTGATAGAGTTCCTGATCCAGTTGGATTTTCTGGTCGATTTCAAGAATTATAGAATAGCCCTTGGTTTCGCTCTTTTCGGCATTTACAGCAACTAGTTTTCCATCAATGGATATATAAGCGGGATTGCGCTCGTAGCTATCTACATAAATATATTTCTGAGCTTTAAAGTCGGCTTCGTTTTCGGCAAAATAGCAACTACAACCCATAATATCTGCAGGGAAACTATCCATTTTAGTCACTTTGAGGGTTTTGTCCTCCTCGCAGGAAGTAAAACTTAAAAGGGCTAAAAAGATAAAAGCAAGCGGTTTAATTTTCATAATCACTAGTATTAAATTTAAAAGCTAAGACCAAACATAAAGGCTCCATCACTGCCACCATTAAAATAAGATTTTACATAGTCTATTCGCAAAAAGCGAAACTTTCCAATTCCCAGATTATCAAGACCAATAGATAATTCAGAATAAGGTTTGTTAGTAGCTGTGCTTAAATAATGAGCACCGGCTACAAGATTAAAATTAAGTGCACGCAGTCCGGGGATTTTACCCAGAATGTATCCTTTAAAATTATGCTCCAGATGCCCTTCAAAATAACTCTCGTTTGTACTAAACTGATAGTAGGGCATCAGGTTAAAACTGTTTAAATAATTAGCGTCTGCATTCACGCGGGTCTGATTTCCATTAAAATGCTGATAATCTACAAAACTGATGTTATCTGCATTAAAAAATGTTCCTCCATTGAGATTAAATCCAAAACTTCCTTTATTGCCAATATCAAGGCGTTGCGAAACGCCAGCACGAAGTTGGGTATAATTAAGACCACTTTTTGATGCTGCAAAACCTTGCTCTGCAGTTACAGTAAGTGAGGGATATTTAGAATCATACATATTGAATTTGCCATCTGGGTAACTCATATACTTTTGATCAAAAGTGATGCGGGCGCTTAAAGCGAGCTTTCCGATTTCGTGAGAGGTAATTGCTGCATTGCTAAAATCGGCAGGAGCCAATGGATTATTAGATGTATAGGACACATCGTTTTTAATAAAAACCTGATCCGACTGATTAAATAATGGATCCCTTTTCTCATAACCCAAACTTGACGAAAACCGAAAGCCATTAAAAAGCTCTTCGCTATACCCTAGTCGTGCATAGGTGAGATCATAAGCTTTAAGGTAGTTGCGCTCCCATAATAGGGTAGCAATAGAGTTTACAAGAGGTGAAATAGGTTGCGCTGCATTAAACTGTTGTACGGTGCGACCTCCGGTCAAGGAAAATGTTCTGTAGTTAAAGCGGTTAAATCGTTTAGAGATTCCTCCAGTAAAACGAAGTTGATCATCATCTACGCCGTAGTTTGCTTTCACAAAAGCATTAAATGTGCTGCTGTAATCTTCGCCCCAACTGGCGAACGACAGTCCGGCGCTGCTGTTCCAACCTTGAATGGTATTGAATCCCAATTCTGGCAAAACGCCAGCATAACTTATGCGCCAGCGTTTGTAAGTGTTGCTATAGCTATAACCCAGCAACGGATCCAAAATACCCAGTTTGTTTCTCTCGCCATCTACAGAATCCAGATATTTTTGAGATTTACGTATGATCTGCAAACTGTCCTTTTTTACATAATCCGCACGCTCCTCAACAGTAAGCGGTACCGGACGTACTTTCTGCCAATATAAGCTGTCTTTTTTATTGGCTTCTGGTACAAAAGAAAGCACTTCGTTTGTGAATTCTTTGCGCTCAAAATTGGGATGCAGATCATAATTGCTATAAACTGCAGTAAACCTACCATCGCCACCAAAGCCCAACATTTTAAATCCAAAATCTATGGTCTGCGAAATTTTGATCCACAGTTGCTCTTCCTCATTGTATTTAAAATTATGCTTAAACTGCAATTTTTCAATAAAAGGTACTTGTATTGCTGTTCCGGTAGTATTGAGCTCTACACCATATAATTGCCAGTCGTCTTCTACCACATAAATATAGCCGCTAAAAATGCGGTCATTCGCTCTGCGCGGAATTACTTCAATTTTATTTATAAGCTTATTACCCTCATAAAAAACACCTTCGAGCTTATAGCGGTAATAGTTGAACGCATTAGAGGCAATAGGAGAAACCAATTGTGTATTTATCTCTAGCGTATTGTTGTAAAAGGAAAAATCTGCCTCTTGTGCGCTGTTGAAGCTAAACCCATTATCATCGCCGCTCACTTTACTTGCCGTTATCTTTTCTTTAAAATCATCTGGTGCCTGATAGGCAATTGTCGATATGGTCTCACTTAGATATACAATTCCTGTTCTTGTAGAATCCAAGCCACCACCCAAGTCGCCCAATTCTTGACCCAATATTTTTTCTGGTGCGTTTTTTACTTTCCAAATTCCGCGGGAATAGAAATCTGCCGTGTATGCTTGTCGTTTTTCCAGAACAGCTTCTTTGTGATCTATTACTTCGCGAATAATTCGGTCTGCAGGGTTTATACTAGCGTCAACTATAACTTCATCCAGCGAAGTGGTTTCTTCAGTAAGGCTTACATCAAGCATGAAGGGTAGTTCATTTACATTAACCGATACATCTTTAGTCTGATAGCCCAAAAATTGAAAGGTGATCACATAATCCCCTGTATTTTCAGCGTTGAGTCTGTAGTGGCCATCTGCGTTTGAAGTTGTCCCGATTGAAGTTCCTTTAATGTAAATATTTACAAACGGAAGTGGTTCGTTGGACGGGTTTGTTACATTTCCTGTGATTTGAGCCGAGGCGGTTAAGCTTAAAAACAAAGCGAACAGAGCGAGTATTTTTTGCATCATAAAGAAAGACTTTGTTTTAAAAGACGAAAGAGAATACGGATGGTTGCATAACACACAAGTATATATAAAAATTGATTTGGCCACAGCCTCCTCAAAATAAATAAACCAGTGTTACTTTTTTAAAGAAAAGATGTAGTCGAAGTAACTAATTATTGAAGGCTTTTTTTACCCGACTAAGATTACGTTTACTATCGCGGTCTTTTATAGTTTCCCGCTTGTCGTAAAGCTTTTTACCTTTTGCCAGAGCAATTTCCATTTTCGCTAGTCCGCGATCATTAATAAACATGCGCAACGGTACGATCGTTAAACCAGAATTACGAACCTCCTTTTCTAATTTATTAAGCTCTCTACGTTTCAGTAATAATTTACGGGCGCTCTTAGGCTGGTGGTTAAAGTAAGTAGCGTGAGAGTACAGTTGTATGGTCATATTGATCACAAACAACTCATTATTATTAAATTCACAGAAACTCTCTGCAATAGAAGCCTTGCCCTCACGTATGGATTTAATCTCTGTACCAGCAAGCTTAATACCCGCGACAAATTTATCGAGGATCTCATATTCAAAGCGGGCGCGCTTGTTCTTTATATTTATACTATTCTTGTTCTTATCCATAGTTTGACAAAAATACTATTTTTCAGTTAGGACATCATCGTGTTATGCGATGTTCTGCATTATATCTAAGTGGGTGGAAAAAACTATTTTTGTCCTCTCAAAAAAATAAATCTATATGAATTTTATGCAAAGCAAACACCGAGGCTGGATACGGGTTATCCTTATCATATTACCTTGGCTGATAGTTAGTGGGTTTTGTCAATATTTTGCTGTTATTTTATTAACGGGATATGATTATAATAATCCTGTACCACAAACTTCGATTCAAGTTGTTGTAGGTCGATTGGGAGGTTTATTGGGAACATTGTTCATTCTCTGGATTTTTATGAGAGGAGTTGACAAAGAGAAATTTATAAACCTTGGTTTTCAAAGGGAGGGGCGTTTTAAAGAATTTCTTGTGGGCTTTGGTCTAGGTGCTCTAATAATGGTATTTGCTTTTTTAATTTTATGGGGAATTGATCAAATAGATTTTGAAGCTTTTAATTTTGATTTTAAAGGTCTTATTCTAAGTATAATTTTATTTTGTTGTGTGGCGGTAGGTGAAGAAGTTTTGCTTAGAGGTTATGTATTGCGCAACTTGATGCTATCTTTTAATAAATATGTAGCGCTTGTAGTATCGTCACTTCTTTTTGCCGTAATGCACGGATTAAATCCTAATATTGATCTTTTTAGTTTATTTGGTCTATTTCTGGCAGGGCTGTCTTTAGGCGTTTCTTACATTTATACAAAGAATTTGTGGTTTCCTATTGCGCTCCACCTCGGCTGGAATTTGTTTCAGTCCCTTTTTGGTTTTAATGTGAGTGGTCAGGATTTTTATTCTTTGATTGTAACAAGTTATACCGAATCTACTATTCTTAATGGCGGTGCTTTTGGTTTTGAAGGCTCTATTTTATCCCTTTTAATTGAGTTAATTTGCACGTTTGCCATTGCATATTACTATATTAAAAACAAAAAATCAACTACCGTTACAGCTAACTAATATGAAATCTATTTCCCCTATATTTTTAAAAATTAAGTTTATCCTCATAACATTAATGGTGGTCTCCTGTGTTGATTCTTCAAAAGATAATAAAGCTGAGACTATAGTAGAAAAGGCCATTGAAAATGCAGGAGGAAATACCATCGCTCAATCTTCGATTTCCTTTAAGTTTCGAGATTATTACTATAAAGCAACCCGTGATAAGGGGGAATATGTTCTAGAACGTTGCGATAGTATAAATTGCGAAGGAGTTAAGGATGTATTGAATAATGCCGGTTTTACGCGTTATGAAGATGGAAAAGCTATTGAGCTCGCTGATTCTCTAAGCACTAAATATGGCAATTCTGTAAATTCTGTTCACTATTTTTCAGTGCTTCCGTATGGTTTGGACAGTGAGGCAGTAAACAAAAAAATGATTGGTGAAAGTACCATTAAAGGTAAGGACTATTACTTAATTCAAGTTACTTTTTCACAAGAGGGTGGAGGTGATGATTTTGATGATGAGTATATGTATTGGATTGATAAAAATACCTACACAGTAGATTATCTAGCCTACAATTATCACGTAAATGAAGGCGGAACCCGCTTTAGGGAAGCTTACAATATAAGAGATATCGAAGGTGTGCGTGTCGTGGACTATAATAACTACAAAGCAGAGGAACGCTTTCCACCACTAAAATCTCTCGATTCACTTTTTGAAAACGGAAAATTGGAATTGCTCTCTAAAATAGAATTAGAAGATGTTTCTGTTACTCCCTGCACTACTTGTTGATATAAAGAAGATTTGCTTCGGCCTTCCCATCTATAACATTAACTATGTAAAGATTTCCGTAATTGGATTCATCAATTTCAGAGAAACGGTCCTCACCCAGAATTTTGTTTACAAACGCTGCGGTTGTATTGCTATGACCTACAACGAGAACAGTTTTTCCTTGCGTCTGGGTAATAAAATCTTGATTATATAAATCTGTTGGATCATAAATCTCAATTTCTAAAGTATTATCGGCAGCAATAGGTTCTGCTGTCTCTCGAGTTCTAATATAGTCTGTACTGTAAACCTTATCAAAAGTAACATTCTTAAGTACTTCTGCCCAGTTCTCTGCTCTGGCCTTACCTTGAGCCGTTAATTCTGGATTATCACCAGCTGTGGAGCTCGTGTCCTTATCTGCGTGTCTAATTAGATAATAAGTAGCATTAGTCTCAATTGCTGAATGAATTTCTGTATTTGATTTTTTATTGGGCTGACAGGCAAATAAAATTATTGAACTAAAAAGAATGATGATTTTTTCCATAAATGTCGAGGTTGTTAAGCCGAGTTTTAAGCAAATTTAACGCTACCCTTTTAAAAATTGGCATTTCATTGGGCTAAATAAGCGATTATTTAAAGTAATTTAGATTATTATAATTAACAATAAAATTTAGAACTATGAACCAGCAGGAATTAGAAGGCAAGTGGAAACAAGTTAAAGGTAAGTTTAAACAAAAATATGGTAAAGTAACCGATGATGATTCTACTTACAGCGAAGGTAAATTTGACGAGATGTTAGGACGTCTTGAAGAAAAAACCGGAAGAACCAAAGAACAATTGCGCGACGAAATTTCAAAGTGGTAAGACACTAGATTAAAATTTGCTATGAAAAGGATAAAAACCGTAAATACCGAAAGGTCTTACGGTTTTTTGATTTTGATCTTTTAATATCGTAAAGCGTATTCAAAATAGTATTTTTGCCGCCGCAATGCGTATAGTAGATCATATTACAATTGATGATGTTTCACATTTAAAAAGCCAATTGATAGCATGGGCTCAGAATTATGAAACGGTGTGCTGGTTGGATTCAAATGAGCACCGCGATAAATATGGCAATTTTGACGCCCTTTTAGGTTTAGGGGTTGCAAGCAGTTTAACTACCGGAACAGAGAAAGCATTTAGTAAGTTGGAGTCCTATCGGAAAAAAACGAAGGATTGGATTCTGGGTTATTTATCCTATGACCTTAAAAACAATCTTGAAAAATTAAAATCTGAAAATTTAGATTCTTTAAAAATCCCAGATTTATACTTTTTTCAACCGCAAAAACTGTTTGTCCTCAAAGGAAATATACTCTCCTTACATTATATTCCAGCTGTTTCTGCAGATCTGGAAACAGATAAAAAAGATATTCTAGCAGCAACTGAAGCTAAGGTTTCTAATTCCTCAGAAAATAAGCTTAAAATAAAATTACGCATACATAAAGACGATTATAAAGATCGGGTCGAAAAAATGCTGGCTCATATACATCGGGGAGATATTTATGAGGCTAATTTTTGCCAGGAGTTTTATGCAAATGGAAAAATAGATCCTTTGGCCACTTTTATGCATTTAAATTCCATCTCGCACGCACCATTTGCCACCTTTTTCAAAAATCAGAAGCAATATCTACTATGTACT
The DNA here is from genome assembly GCA_963974735.1 of uncultured Flavobacteriaceae bacterium. Lineage (GTDB taxonomy): Bacteria > Bacteroidota > Bacteroidia > Flavobacteriales > Flavobacteriaceae > Leeuwenhoekiella. The sequence goes on from CAXBEL010000051.1 coordinate 16,340, forward strand.
TCGCCGGAGCGCTACATATGTAAAAGAGGAGATAAAATTATAAGCCAACCCATAAAAGGTACTGCAAAGCGCAGCACAGATAAAGAGCAAGATGATGAATTAGCAAAAGCCTTATATCTCGATGAAAAGGAGCGATCTGAGAATATTATGATCACAGATCTGGTACGTAACGATCTTTCACGTACTGCAATAAAAGGTAGTGTAGTGGTTGAAGAATTGTGCAAGGTGTATTCTTTTAAACAGGTTCATCAAATGATCTCAACCATAACTTCTAAAATTCCTAAGGATTCTTCACCTATCGATATTTTAAAAACTACTTTTCCTATGGGCAGTATGACAGGAGCTCCTAAAGTTTCTGCCATGCAGATCATTGAGAATTTAGAAACTACAAAAAGAGGTTTGTATAGTGGAGCCGTAGGTTATTTTACTCCAGAAGGGGACTTTGATTTTAATGTGGTTATCCGCAGTATTATTTATGACTCTGCAGAAAGCTATATCTCTTTTTCTGTAGGTAGCGCTATTACAGCACGCTCCATACCCGAAAAGGAATATGAAGAGTGCTTACTTAAAGCTAAGGCTATGCGGGAGGTTTTGGAATGATTTTTAAAAAAGCTTTTCTTTAAAACCCAAACTGGATACCAAAACTAAAGTTGGAAAAGCGGGAATAACCTGCCGTTAACCCAAAACCTTTAGGTTTCCCATTAAAAGAAAAGTCTAGAAATGCACCGTAATAAAGCTCTGCATTGCTGTCATTATTTATGTAGTCTAACGCATTGTCAAAGTCATCTATACTATTAACATCCTCAAATTCTTCAAAATCTTCCAACTCAGAAATAAAACCGAGAATACCATAACCCACTTGAGGTACCAGATAAAGTCCGCGCGTTATTTTTATACTGTAATTTAAATGCCCATAATACGCATAGATACCCACTCCATTAAAATCATCTGATTCATCTTTATCAAAATAGTTCACATTTGCCATCCCGCCTATTCCTATAAATAGATTTTGAGTGATGGAAAATAAGGGTATATCCAATTGAAGGGTATATGAATGATCAAACTCGCTTACATCGTAATCTAAAAATTCTGTATTAAAAGAAGCCATAATACGCATAGGCTTATGCCGCACTTGTCTTTTCCCCTTATCTGTCAATGTTTTTCCGTGAACTTCATAATATTCCTGCGACGTGGCAGAAAAAAAGACCGCTAAAAATAATAGTGTAAGTAATTTTCTCATAATAATTCTACTTTAGAATGGTTACTATAATTTTAAGGGGGTTATTAAAATAACTCATTTTTAGATAGTTGCAAATTATTTTTCTTTAATTTTTAATTTAATGGTAAAAAAATATTGTTGTAATAATTTAGAATAACACCTATTTTGTCTTTGATTAAGGCATTTGATATTCTATAATGTCAGGCATATTGCAATCCCTTATTCCACTTATTCTTATCTTTGGTCAACTATGATCGAGCAGTTTAAAAATCATCTTCAAGACCGGTTTCCCTTCCTTAAAAATTCTAAATCCCTAATCGCGATAAGCGGTGGAATTGACAGTGTGGTATTGGCTCGCTTAATGTCAGAATTGGATTATGATTTTGCTTTGATACATTGTAATTTTAATTTACGTGGCGAAGAAAGTGATGGAGACGAAGAGTTTGTGATTGCAATAGGTAATGAATTGGGTGTGGAAGTTTTTACACAGCGTTTTAATACGAAAGGATTTGCCAAAGAAGAGGGAATCTCTATACAAATGGCAGCTCGGGAATTAAGGTATATGTGGTTTGAAGAGTTGCGCCAGACATTAAAGTATGATTATATCCTTACCGGACATCACGCTCAGGATGATCTGGAGACTTTTTTTATTAATTTAAGTCGGGGATCTGGATTGGACGGTTTGACTGGAATTCCCGAACAAAATGAGCGCGTTTTACGTCCTTTAATACCTTTTTCTCGAAGGCAAATAAAAAAATATGTAGATCAAAACAAGCTAGAGTGGAGGGAAGACAGCAGTAATATTTCAGATAAATATTTACGCAATCACATAAGGCATCATGTGGTTCCCGCTATGGAGGAAGCTGCTCCTAACTTTTTATCTCAGTTTTCAAAAAGCAGATCCTTTTTACAGGAATCTTCTCAGCTTATAGAAGATTATACAGCTTTATTATACTCAAAGATTGTAACCGAATCCTTTCAAGGTTACCAATTAAATATACAGTCTTTAAAGGATGTTCCTCACACAAAGGCGGTATTGTATCAATTACTTAAGGATTTTGAGTTTACAGCCTGGGAAGATATTTACAATCTCTTAGACGCACAAGCTGGTAAATGGGTCAGTTCTGGGAGCTACCGTTTGATAAAAGATCGCGGCGTATTACTGCTTACTGTAGAAAAAGAACAAAGCCTGAAGCAATACCGCATAGCAGAATTTGATGTGCAGATCATTATCGAAAATTTAGAAATTAATATTGACACCGTTCAAGAAATGGGCGTATCTAAAAAAGAGGAAGCCGTATTTGATAAAGATATGTTAAAATACCCGTTAACATTAAGAAAATGGCAGGAGGGCGACTATTTTTATCCTTTTGGGATGAATGGTAAAAAGAAGGTCAGTAAATTTTTTAAAGATGAAAAATTTTCGGCTTTAGACAAATCCGCCATCTGGCTCTTATGCAGTGGTGAAGATATTATTTGGGTTATAGGTCATCGCACAGATAACCGTTATAAAGTAAAATCTGATTCTCAAAATTTGCTAAAATTTACAGCAACTTATGTTTAAATATTTTCAGTTATTCATTCTTCTTTTTATTTGCTATTCCAGTTTTGGTCAAAAGGATCAAATTTATGATCCGGTAGACTGGGAGGGAAGCGTTGAGAAAATTTCAGATACTGAATATAAACTTGTTTTTAAGGCTGAAATTGAAGAAGAATGGCATATTTATTCGCAACATACCCCAGATGATGGGCCTATCCCTTTAAGTTTTGAATTTATAGGGCAGCCTGAGTTTTATAGTCTGGAAGGTGAAGCGGAAGAGAGCGAAACTACGCGAGAATTCAGTGAAGTCTTTGGTGTAGATGAAGTATTCTTTTCTGAAGATGCAACCCTTACCCAACATGTTAAACTTAAGAATCCTTCAACCCAAATTATAAAAGCTCAGATTTTCTATCAGGTTTGTAAGGAGGTTTGTCTTAATGAAGAATATTATTTTGTTTTTGACTTAAATAAGGAGAAAGCTTTTTTCTTCGAAGATTATACAGATTTTGAGAATTACAATCCGGCAGTCACCACTTCAACTTCAAGTAAAATCTCTCCTGAAGAAAAAAAGGGCTTACTCACCATTTTTATAATCGCCTTTTTATCTGGCTTTGCTGCTTTATTAACACCTTGTGTTTTCCCTATGATCCCTATGACGGTAAGTTATTTTACCAAGCGTAGTAAGGATAAGGCTAAAGGGAAGCGCAATGCCATACTTTATGGTTTGTTTATAGTTGTAATCTATGTCCTTCTAGGTACTATAATTACTGGTATTTTTGGTGCAGATGCACTTAATGCATTAGCTACTAATGTCTGGTTCAATGTAATTTTCTTTATTCTTCTAGTTGTTTTTGCCATATCATTTTTTGGTGCATTTGAAATTATGCTGCCTAATTCCTGGGCAAATGTGGTGGACAAGCAGGCAGATCGAGGAGGTATAGTCGGCATCTTTTTTATGGCTTTGGCTCTTGCCATTGTTTCTTTTAGCTGCACCGGGCCTATTGTTGGTACTTTGTTGGTAGAATCTGCTTCAAAAGGAGGTATTGCGCCGATTATTGGCATGTTGGGCTTTTCACTGGCAATAGCAATTCCCTTTGCTCTTTTTGCTTTATTCCCAGGTTGGATGAATTCCTTACCCAAATCAGGTGGCTGGTTAAACTCAGTTAAAGTAGTACTTGGTTTTCTGGAGTTGGCTCTGGCATTTAAATTCCTATCTAATGCAGATCTGGTATTACAGGCTCACATTTTAGAAAGAGAAGTCTTTATTGCTATATGGATTGCTATTTTTGGAGCTTTGGCACTTTATTTATTTGGTAAAATAAGATTGCCTCACGATTCTGATTCACCACATATTTCTGTGGGAAGATTGTGTTTAGGTCTTATTGTTTTGACATTTACCATTTATCTTATTCCTGGTTTGTGGGGTGCTCCTTTAAAAATCATAAGCGGATTTCCACCGCCTATGAATTACAGTGAAGCTCCTTATGGAGTTGGCTATACCAAGTCTTCAGGAGGCTCTATACTTTCAGAAGATGCAGATTTTCCAGAACAGGCAGAATTAGGACCTCACGATATTATAGCATTTACAGATTATGAAGCCGGTCTCGCTTTCGCGAAAAAAAATAACAAGCCTATTCTGTTGGATTTTACGGGTTATGCTTGTGTAAACTGCCGTAAAATGGAAGAACGCGTTTGGGGTGAACCTCAGATTTTAGGTAGGCTTAAAAATGATGTAGTACTTATATCGCTTTATGTAGATGCTAAAGAAAAATTGCCTGAAGACGAACAATATACCAGTGAGACCACAGGAAAGCGTATTCGCACAATAGGAAATAAATGGAGTGATTTTCAGATAGAACATTACAAAGCAAATGCACAACCCTATTACGTGCTTATAGATGATAATGAAAATAAACTTGTTGAGCCTGTAGGTTATACACCAGATGTTGATGAGTATGAAGCTTGGCTGGAAGAAGGAATTACTAATTTTAAAAATTAATTATGAAAGTGTTCATTAAAATTTTAGGGGTTTATGCCTTTTTATTCTGCTTTGGTCTCCAAGCACAGGATTTAGAATATGTAAAGGCAAATTATGACAAAAAGGAGGTTAAGATTAAAATGCGTGATGGCATTAATCTACATACCACTATCTATTCTCCAAAAGACAAATCCAAGGAATATCCTATTCTAATGATGCGAACTCCCTACAGCTGCCGGCCGTATGGGGAGAATGCTTATAAAGATCGTATAGGGCCCAATGAGTTTTTAGTAAAGGAAGGCAATATTTTTGTCCAGCAGGATGTGCGCGGCCGTTGGAACAGTGAAGGTGTTTATGATAATATGCGCGCTTATATTCCTAACAAAAAAGGCAACCAAGTAGATGAAGCCAGCGATACGTATGATACCATTGATTGGTTAGTTAAAAATGTAGATAATAACAATTGCAATGTAGGAATCTGGGGTATATCCTATCCAGGTTTTTATGCTACTTATTCTTTGTTGAG
>CAXBEL010000052.1:0-21477 GCA_963974735.1 uncultured Flavobacteriaceae bacterium
AAAAACACGTATTTATCAAGCCTCTACTTCAGAATTGTATGGTAAAGTACAAGAAGTTCCCCAGACGGAAACCACTCCCTTTTATCCAAGGTCTCCGTATGCCGTAGCAAAAATGTACGCGTATTGGATTACGGTAAATTACCGCGAAGCTTATGGTATGTATGCGTGTAATGGTATTTTATTCAATCACGAATCTCCTATACGTGGGGAAACTTTTGTTACACGTAAAATTACCCGTGCAGCATCACGTATCGCTTTAGGACTTCAAGATAAAATCTATTTAGGTAATCTGGATGCTAAACGCGACTGGGGTCATGCAAAAGATTATGTACGTATGATGTGGATGATCTTACAGGCAGATGAAGCAGAAGATTGGGTGATTGCAACAAATACTACCACGCCGGTACGTGATTTTGTACGTATGGCTTTTGGTCATGCAGGTATCGAACTCGAATTTAAAGGAGAAGGAGTTGATGAAAAAGGCTATGTAAAAGAATGTAACAATCCGGAATATCAACTGGAAATCGGTAAAGAAGTACTTGCAGTTGATCCTAAATATTTTAGACCTACAGAAGTAGATTTATTAATTGGTGATGCAACCAAAGCAAAAGAAAAGTTAGGTTGGGTTCCCGAATATGATTTGAAAGATTTGGTTAATGATATGATGCAGAGCGACTTAAAATTGATGAAAAAAGATCAATATCTTAGAGATGGCGGGTATCGTATTTTAAACTACTTTGAATAAACTGGTTGCATCATCCTCTGGCTCCTTCACAGGGGACTGAGATTGATGAAGTGAATTCTATTAAAGCTACAACTTGAATTTAATGCAAAAAGATTCTAAAATATATGTCGCCGGACACCGTGGTTTGGTAGGGTCAGCGATCGTAAAAAATCTGGAAGAAAAAGGCTATACCAATCTTGTGTTTCGTACGAGTAGCGAGCTGGATCTGCGGGATGCGCAGGCGGTGGCTGCTTTCTTTAAGGAAGCACAGCCGGAGTATGTGTTTTTGGCTGCAGCCAAAGTTGGAGGCATTGTAGCTAATAATACCTATCGGGCTGATTTCATCTATGAGAATTTGATGATCCAGAACAATGTAATCCATGAATCGTATAAAGCCGGGGTGAAAAAATTATTGTTTTTAGGGAGTACCTGTATATATCCTAAAAACTGCCCACAGCCGATGAAGGAGGAGTATCTGCTGACGGATGTTCTGGAGTATACCAATGAACCTTATGCCATTGCAAAAATTGCAGGTATTAAGATGTGTGAGAGTTACAACTTGCAATACGGTACCAACTTTATTTCGGTGATGCCTACCAATTTGTATGGGCCTAACGATAATTTTGATCTGGAGAAATCGCATGTGCTTCCGGCTTTAATTCGTAAAATGCATTTGGGTAAAGCCCTGGAGCAAAACAACTGGGGAGCGCTTCGGAAAGACTTAGTTAAGCTGCCGATTGAAGGGGTTGATGGTAACGCATCAGAAGATGATATACTTACTATTTTAGGCAATTACGGAATTAGTCGTTCGGTAGGTCAGGAGGGCGATGCGGTACAGGTAGAGATTTGGGGTTCTGGCAGACCTATGCGCGAATTTTTATGGAGTGAAGATATGGCTGATGCCTGTGTCTTTATTATGGAAAACCGCGATTTTAGTGATGTCACCCCGAGCGCAGTCGAGGGGCAAAGTGCTAATACTGGAGAAATCCGTAACACCCACATCAATATTGGTACGGGAGAAGATATTTCCATATACGACCTGGCACATCTCGTTAAAAAAACGGTAGGTTTTAACGGAGAACTTTATTTTAATACCGAGAAGCCCGATGGGACCATGAAAAAACTGACCGATGTCTCCAAATTGAAAGCGTTGGGTTGGGAGTATGAGGTAATGCTTGAATCTGGAGTTGAACAAGCCTACCAGTGGTATAAAAATTAAAGCATGTTTGAAGTAAAATTAAAAGATTCAAAAACATTTACTTGCGAAAGCTCAGAAACCATTTTTCAAGGAGCGAAACGAAATGGTATATTATTGGAGCATAGTTGTTTGACTGCACGATGTAAAAGTTGTAGAGCATTAATTACGAAGGGTCAAGTTGAAAACATTCAAGATGAATTTGTATTATCAAGCGAAGAAAAAGAGTTAGGCTATATTTTGTCTTGTAATGCTAAGCCGTGTTCAGATTTAGAATTGGATGTTGAAGATTTAGGTTCGTATAATATACCAGATACTAAAACCATCCCCGCAAAGATTGATGCGATTAATTATTTTAAAGGAGATGTTGTTCAAATCGTATTTCGCAGCCCACCCGCACAGAAGCTCAATTTTCTATCAGGTCAATATGTAAACATTATAAAAGGAGATATCAAGCGGAGTTATTCAATCGCAAATTCTCTGCGTTCTGACGGTAAACTGGAATTCCTTATCAAAAACTATCCAGGTGGGGTGATGAGTAATTACTGGTTTAATGAAGCTACCGTAGGAGATCTTTTAAGAATTGAAGGTCCTTTAGGTACCTTTTTTTTGAGAAATCTAGTTAATGTGGAGACTGTTATTTTTTTAGCTACAGGTACCGGTATAGCTCCAATAAAAGCTATTTTAGAAAAATTAGCCGAACAAGAAGAAACTCTTAAAACGGAAATTTATCTTTTTTGGGGAGGTCGTTTTACTCCTGATTTTTTCTGGGAGCCGAAGTTTAAAAAGTTAAATTTGAAGTATATACCTGTTTTATCCAGAACAGATCAAGATTGGACTGGTAATATAGGTTATGTTCAAGATGCAGTGATACAACAAAATATCAACCTTACGAATGCTCAGGTATATGCCTGTGGTTCTGAAGCCATGATCAATACAGCTCAAAAATTGTTAACTGATAATGGTCTTCAGGAATCAAACTTTTATTCAGATGCCTTTGTAATCTCAAATTAATTTAAGTATGAAACTTGTAATTTTAGCAGGCGGGCTCGGAACCCGTTTAAGTGAAGAAACGGTGTCAAAACCAAAGCCTATGGTAGAAATTGGGGGTAAACCCATTCTTTGGCATATTATGAAAATGTATTCTCATCATGGAATTAATGATTTTATTATTTGCTGTGGGTATAAGGGATATGTTATAAAAGAATATTTCGCAAATTATTTTCTGCATCAATCAGATGTCACCTTCAATATGAAAGACAATAAAATGATTGTACACGAAAAGCGAGCTGAACCCTGGACCGTAACTCTTGTAGATACCGGCGATGAGTCTATGACCGGTGGTAGACTTAAACGCGTATCAGAGTATCTTAAAGATGAAGAAGCTTTTTGTTTTACCTACGGAGATGGAGTAGCCGATATCGATATTAAGGCATTGATTGATTTTCACAAATCGCATGGTAAAGACGCTACACTTACTGCAACCTTTCCTCCAGGAAGATTTGGAGCTTTAGATATTCAAGATAACCAGGTAAAGCGCTTTCAGGAAAAACCCAAAGGAGATGGAGCTCGTATTAATGGTGGCTTTTTTGTGCTTTCACCAAAGGTAATAGACCGCATTTCGGGAGATGATTCAACTTGGGAGCAAGAACCGCTAAAAGGTCTTGCTACAGATGGCCAGCTTATGAGTTACAGTCATAATGGATTTTGGCAACCTATGGACACGCTGAGAGACAAGAATATGCTGGAAGAACTTTGGGATTCTAATAAAGCCCCCTGGAAATTATGGAAGGATTAAATAGAAGGGTGAATCCTTCATTTTGGAAGGGAAAAAAAGTATTTCTTACAGGTCATACCGGTTTTAAAGGAAGTTGGCTATCCATTTGGTTATCTGAACTTGGTGCTGAAGTCAAAGGATATTCTCTAGCTCCAAATACAACACCGGCTCTGTTTGAAGAAGCTCGGATAGCAGAACTGGTAGATTCTGAAATTGGGGATATTCGCGATTTTCAAAACCTAAAAAAATCAATTGAAGAATTTAATCCTGATGTTCTTCTTCACATGGCAGCGCAACCTCTGGTAAGACTATCGTATGATGAGCCTCTAGAAACATTTGAGACCAATGTTATGGGTACTGCAAATGTCTTGCAAGCTGCCAGAAGTTCTAAGAATTTAAAAGCTATCGTATCTGTTACTACAGATAAATGTTATGAAAATAAAGAGTGGCCCTGGGGCTATCGCGAATATGAACCTATGGGAGGTCATGATCCGTACAGTGCCAGTAAGGGTTGTGCAGAATTGGTAACTGCTGCTTACCGAAAGTCTTTTTATTCTTCTGAAAACACGGCAAATCTTGCTTCTGCGCGTGCAGGAAATGTAATAGGCGGTGGCGACTGGGCATTAGATAGATTGATACCTGATATTCTTAGAGCCTTTGAGAAAGAGCAACCCGTTGTTATACGTAACCCCTTATCAACGCGTCCTTGGCAACATGTGTTAGAACCTTTGTCTGGTTACTTAATCCTGGCAGAAGCATTATATAACAATGGAGCTCCCTTTGCAGAAGGGTGGAATTTTGGTCCTAAAGATGAGGATTGTAGACCTGTAAATTGGATACTAGATGAGATGGTCAAAAAATGGGAGGGAATAGCATCCTGGGAATTGGATAAAGATACTAATCCCCACGAGGCTGGTTTTTTAAAATTAGATTGTTCTAAAGCCAAAGCCCAATTGAAGTGGGAACCTACCTGGGGGTTAGAGCAAACGCTCTCGAGAATCATTTCTTGGCATCAATCCTGGTTGAAGGGAGAAGACGTTCAGGAGTTGTGTAAAAAAGAAATTGCTAATTACAATTAGATAAAAATGGAAACATTAAATAAAGAAGAAATACTGCGTAAAGAAATTGCAGATTTGGTAGTCAAATTTGCAGAAGAAAAATACAAACCTAAAGCATTTGAACCGGGAAAAACGGTAATACCACCTGCGGGTAAAGTCTTAGATAAACATGAAATTCTAAACATGGTGGAAGCTTCATTAGACGGTTGGTTAACGACTGGTCGATTTAATGAACTATTTGAGCGTAAACTTGAAAAATTTCTTGGGGTTAAACATTGTTTGACTGTGAATTCAGGATCCTCGGCAAATTTAGTTGCATTTTCAACCCTTACCTCTCCAAAATTGGGTGATCGCGCCATTAAAAAGGGAGATGAAGTAATAGGAGTAGCAGCCGGTTTTCCCACAACTGTAAATCCCATTATCCAATTTGGGGCAGTTCCCGTTTTTGTGGATGTTGATATAGATACACACAACATAAATGCAGATCTGGTAGAAGCAGCAATTACGCCTAAAACTAAAGCAATCATGCTGGCGCATACCTTGGGAAATCCTTTTGATTTGGGTAAAATACGTGCTTTATGTGATAAATATAAGCTTTGGTTAATTGAAGATACCTGTGATGCGTTGGGGGCAACCTATAATGGTCAACTTTGCGGTACGTTTGGAGATCTTGCTACCTTAAGTTTTTATCCTGCACATCATATCACTATGGGTGAGGGTGGAGTTGTATTTACAAACAATTCAGAATTAAAGACTATAGCAGAGTCTTTTAGAGATTGGGGTAGAGATTGTTATTGTCCTCCGGGATGTGATAATACCTGTGGCTGCCGTTTTGAGCAAAAGCACGGGGATTTACCCTATGGTTATGACCATAAGTATGTGTACTCACATTCCGGATATAATTTGAAAATCACCGATATGCAAGCTGCTTGTGGTCTTGCGCAGATTGATAAAGCTCAGGGTTTTATTGATAAGAGAAGGGAAAATTTTAAGTTGCTCTACAGCAGACTGGAATCTTTAACAGAATTTATAAAATTACCAGTAACTACCCTTAATAGTAACCCGTCTTGGTTTGGGTTTCCTATAACACTGAAAGAAAACGCAGGAGTCAACAGGGTTGATTTATTAAGATACTTAGATGACAACAAAATAGGTTCAAGACTGCTTTTTGCAGGAAATTTGACCAAACAACCGTATTTTCAAGATGTAGAATACCGGGTTGTAGGCGACCTTACAAACACAGATGAAACCATGAATAGTACGTTTTGGATCGGTATTTACCCAGCCTTAGGTCAGGAGCATTTTGATTTTGTAGGAGAAAAATTAGAAGAATTTTTTGGGTTAAACTTTTAGATTTGCAGAAACTACTAATTACCGGAGCTACAGGATTCTTAGGGAGTCATTTATGCAAAAGATTTTTGAAAGATGGTTATTTAGTTGGTATAGTAATAAGATCAACATCAAATTTGTGGAGATTAAAAGATGTTTTAGAAAAACTTGAAATTTTCGATATAAATAATATTTCGGTAAAAGATATGATATCTCATTTCAGACCAAATATAATTATTCATACCGCTTGTCATTATGGTAGGGGAGATTCTAGTCTATCTAATGTTGTAGATACAAACCTCTCGTTTCCTATTCATCTTTTAGAATGGGCTATTTTTTATGATGTTGACACTTTTATTAATACAGATTCTCTTTTACCAGATGATATAAATGATTATAGTCTCACTAAGGCTCAATTTAGAAAATGGTTAGAAATCAAAAGCAATAAAATTGATGTAATTAATCTGAAATTAGAACATATTTATGGTGTTTTAGACGATAATAATAAATTCATTTTTTGGCTAATTAATCAGCTTTTAAATAATGATGTAAAAGAAATAGCATTAACAAGTGGAATACAAAAAAGAGATTTTGTTTATATAACTGATGTAGTTGATGCATATACTTTAGCATTAAATAATAAAAATGGAGGCTTTGAGTCTTTTGATGTGGGTACTGGAGAATATATTGAAGTAAGGGAATTTGTTGAAGAAATAACCAAACAACTTAATTCAAAAGCAGATTTTAAATACTATAATAAATTAAAATTTGGATTAAAAGAATATAGGAAAAATGAAATAATGGCACCTCGTTTAAACAATTCGAAATTAAAAAAAATAGGCTGGCAACCAAAATTTAATTATAAGCAGGGGATATCGATGATTATTAAAGATTTGAAATAATATTTTAGAAATGATTTTAAAAGGTTTAAGAAAAATTATTAGAGTTTTTAGAAAGAAGATTCCAATGAAACAGGAATTACTTCTTATCAAAGCTTTAGAAGAGGAAGGTTTTGACTGTAAAAAATTAAAATTAAGAATTGATCATAACTATGGGCTAAATTTTGTTAACGGAATTGAATTTGGAATTAAATATCCTAGAAGCTTTTATACTAATGCTCAAAATGTGGTTAAAAAAAAAAAAAAGTATTCTTTTTATTTTAATGGCTATATCAATGATAATGGTGGTAGAAAAAAACTTTTAGAACTATTTTCTCGTTTACCAAATTCAAAAATAATATCATCTAATGATGGTCGCATTCCCAAAAATAAGGATGTATTTAATAAATCTTATTTCAATGAATTAGCAGATTCGCAATTCGGTTTGTGCCCACATCAATTAGATTGGCAAGGGGATTTAAACGCATTATGGACTTATCGTTTTATAGAATGTTGCTTTGTAAATACAATACCTGTACTTTTTAAGAAAACGCCTTTAAGTGAGAAATTTATAAAAGGGTTTAATTTTTACTGGGATGATGATATTCTTAATAATTTAAACTTAGATTCCAAAAAATTAACTCATATGTCAATTCACAATAAACAACTTGCAAGTGAAATTTTTCTTTTTACTGAAGAGGAATTGAATTCAATACGTAAAAGTTTATAATATTAATTCGAATGCTTGAAGAAAAACAATCTAATTCTAAGCAAGCTTATACAAATATATTTAAGTCCACTAGTTTATTTGGTGGTGTTCAGGTTTTTACGATACTTATTTCAATAGTAAGATCTAAAATCGTAGCGATTTTATTAGGCCCTTCTGGTATGGGAATAATCGGGTTGTTTACAAATACAACTGAATTAATTAAAGCAATAAGTAGTTTAGGTGTTGAAAGGAGTGCGGTAAAAAACATATCTACTGCAAATATATCTTCAGATACTACATTAATATCTAAGACTTATTTAATTTTAAAAAGAATCATTTGGATTACTGGGATTATAGGTGGTTTAATAATGATTTTATTTTCTAAACAATTAAGTGTATTAACTTTTGGCAACTCTAGTTATACTTATGGATTTATAATATTATCTTCAACCATACTCATAAATCAACTTACAGGGGGAAACCTTGCATTACTTAGAGGCTTGCGTAAGTTGAAATTTATGGCAAAGTGTTCAATGTGGGGCGCTTTCTTAGGTTTAATAATATCTATACCTATTTATTACTATTTTGGCGAAGATGGTATTGTTCCTGCAATTGTATTATCTTCATTAATTGCTTTATTCATTTCTAACTTTTTTAAGAATAAAATTTCATTAGTTTTAAATAAACCTGATAAAGAGGAAGTTTTGGAAACCAGCAGAGACATGATAAAAATGGGGGTGATTCTTACATTAAGCTCTCTTATGAGTTTAGTTACATCTTATGCTATTAGAGTTTATGTTCGATTTGATGGAGATTTATCTGATGTAGGATATTATAATGCCTCATTCACTCTAGTTAATACATATTTTGGGTTAATATTTACATCCTTAACTACTGATTATTACCCTAAACTTTCTGCTATAGCTAATAACAATTTTAAAGCTATAAAATTAATGAATCAGCAAAGCGAAATGACAATATTAATAATATCACCGATACTTGTAATATTTTTAGTTTTTATAGAAGTAATTATCCCAATACTCTACACTGAAGATTTTTTAATTATAAATAAATTAGTAATATGGTCGGCCTTAGGTATTTTTTTTAAAGCAGCAGCATGGTCTTTAAGTATAATATTTATATCTAAAGGTCATGGGAAAATGGTTCTTGTGACAGAAATAATTTCTAATTTAGCTCTTTGCTTTCTAAGCTTATATTTTTATTCCGTTCTTGGCTTAGAAGGAATTGGTGTCGCTTATTTTTTATCACAAGTAGTATTGTATTTAGTTATTTATGTTATTGTAAATACTAATTATGAATTTAGTTACGAAAAACATTTTAAATTCCTCTTTACCCCACATTTTATATTTGGGCTTATTTGCTTTTCAATTACCTATTTTGTTTCAAGTCCTCTTGTAAAGTATTTATTGGGTAGTTTAGTAATAATATTCTCTTGTTTATTTTCACTTTACGAGCTTAACAAGAGAATGAATATTACAGATTTTCTTAAAAAATTTAAAAGGTGATTATAACTTTCAGTTGTATTCAACTATCTACCATATGCAAAAAAAAATAGATAAACTTCTTTATTATCTACTTTCTATAATTTTTTTCCTTTCTAGCTTTCGCCTGGAAAATTCTGAAAGTGGTGAAGCTAAAACATATTTTGCTCCATTTTATATATCATTTATTCAGAAAAATTCACTCTATATTGTAACTATATTAATGGTTGTTTCAATACTACTAATGCCATATAAAAAAATAAAGTTTAATTTTTGGAATATACCAATTCTATATTATTTTATTTTTATAATTCTTGTCATAATATCTGGAGATTCCAATATTTCAGAGATGTTACTTAGATTAATTTTTGCAAGTATCACCTTAGTTTATTTTTTAATGGTTGTTGGAAAACTAGATTTAAAAAAACTACTTTTAGCAATTTTTTTGGGTCTGTTTGGTTTTACTCTATTAAACTTCATAGCATATTACCTAATACCAACGACAATATGGAATGGAAGATTATTTGGAATGACATCTCACCCGAATTTTACAGGAGTATCCGCTGCTTTTTCATCTATTTTTTCCATTTACTACATAATCAAAACTAGAGGAAAGTATAAATTAATTAGTTTATTAACATTAATTATTGGGGTTAGTGTATGTTTATTTACCGGCTCACGTAACTCTTTTGCAATGATTATAATTGCGATTGCAACTCTAATTTTTTATAAATTAAAGAACGTAGAAAATAAGTTAGCCCTTTTAATATTCTTCTTTCTTTCTATTTCGGTTTTTTTAATTTTCGATGTATCTGTATCTGATATTGATTATGAGGGTAGAGGTAATACAAGATCTGGGACTTGGGGAACTATGTTTAAAACTGTATTGGAATTTCCGATTTTTGGAGTAGGTAAAACGGGCCCGACAACGAATAGTTATTTATTTGCAATTGTTGCTGCTGGATTTTCAGGTTTTGTTTTTTTTGCATTAAGTATTTTAAAAGTAATCCGAAAGTTAAAATTTGCAAATTTTAAATTAGAGATTGAAATTATTAATTTGTTTAGGATGGTGATGGTGTCAATGCTTTTTTCGGCTTTATTTGAAGGCTTTTTCTTAGATCAAATGAGTACTGTAATATTTATATATTGGTTACTTCTAGTTATTAATTTGAATAAAAATAAAATAAATGAAATTTAAAATTTTTAAAAAATGTGTTAATCTGATAAGGCCTTGGTTCGTATTTGGTTCTATTATGAGACCAGTAATACCTTTTCAAGTTAATCTGATGTATTTTAAAGAAAATCTAGGAAAGGAAAGGCAACCAAATGTGGGTGATTTATTATCAAAAATTATTTTTCAATTTTTGCTAGAATATAAAGGTGTAAAGAAATTAAAATTAAAAAAAACTATAAGATTTAGTTTTGTAGGATCTGTAATTCAGTTTTTAACAGGTGATAGCGTTATTTATGGAAGTGGTTTTTTATACGAAAATGTGATTAACCATTTTTCTAGTAAGAATCTTAAACTAGATGTTAGAGCAGTTAGAGGTCCAAATACTAAGCGCTTATTAGAACAATCAGGTTATTATGTTCCTGAAATATATGGAGATCCAGCAATTCTACTACCTATATTTTATGAACCAAAGATAATTCGACAGACATTAAAAGATTTTGTAGTTATTCCACATTGGAGGAAAATTGAGGTTTATACTAAGTTTAAATATCCAGTATTATCACCATTGACTAAAGATTGGGCATCTTTTATTGATGAGATATGTAATTCTAAGTTAGTAATAAGTGCTTCATTGCATGGGTTAATTATTGCAGAGGCCTATGGAGTTCCTGCAATTTTACTTTTAGATACTGAGAAAAATGATTTATTTAAATATGAGGATTATTATTTGAGTACAGGGAGAAAAGTTTTCTCAACAGCTACCAGTGTTGAAGAAGCACTTAAAATGGAAGTCCCTGAAGTACCAGATTTTAAGGTAATGCAAAAAAAACTATTAGAAGCGTTTCCATTAGATATTTTCGTATAAAGTTACGACATGGAAAATTTTAAAATTGCTTATTTAATTCAAGCTCACAATAATCCAGATCTCCTCGAAAGGATGATATGTAAATTAGGAGATGATAACGATTATTTTGTTCACATTGATCGTAAATCAAATGTTTCTCCTTTTATAAAAAAATTGAAATTTAAAAAAAATGTATTTTTTTTAAATGGGAATGATAGAATAAAAGTTCATTGGGCTGGTTTTTCTCAGGTATCAGCTACACTTTCATTGATTAGATGCTGTATTTCTAAGAATGACGAAAATTCACAGGATTATTTAAAGGTTGTATTTATATCAGGAGTTGATTACCCCATAAAAAAGAATAGTGAAATAAAGATCTATTTTGAAAAAAATCGCGCTGTTAATTTTATTAGGGGGATGAATATTTCAGAGGCAGATAAAAGAAAATATAACTATTCAATACGTAATTATTTATTTTTCAATTTTTTTTTAATTAATTCTAGTTTAACTAGGTTTATCAGGAAAATTCTAAATTTATTTGGAAGTTTTTTACCTAAGAAGAACAATTATGTTATTAATGAGTTTGGTGAATTGCTAGAAATTTATCACGGATCTTCATGGTGGGCATTGAATATGGATGTTATTAAGTACATAGATTTCTTTTCAAAAAAAGATAAAATTTTAAAACAGTATTTTCGGTATTCAATGGCCTCTGACGAAAAGTATTTTCATACAATTTTCTTTAATTCAAAATTTTCTAATACAAATCTAAGCAAAGGTCCTGAAGCATATGTTGAGGGGACATTTAATTTTGCCAATTTACATGTAATTGATAAATCTTTGACAAAATGGTTTTCTATTGATGATTTTGAAGATTTAAAAAATTCAGATAAATTTTTTGTAAGAAAGGTTTCAATTAGTCATTCGGAAGAATTGTTGAATAAAATTGATAAAGAAATTTTATGAAAATTAGTATACTCCAACCATTCATTCCTCATTACAGAAAAGCATTTATAGAAAGGCTTCAAGCTTTATTTTTCGTTGAAACTTATTGTTATAACTCTGCGATAAAATTAAAGAAGAATTTTTTTCAATCATCAGATGTTAAAACAAAAAGGAATTGGTCATTCGAATTTAAAGGAGTCCTTATATATGATTTTTTACCATTCCTAAGTAGTGATATTGTGATTTTAATGCTAAACGTCAGTCATCTTTCAACTTGGATATTATTATTATTATCTAAACTATTTGGATATAAAGTAATTTTATGGGGTCATGGTATATCAGTTAAAAGATATTTTAATGAGGAAAAAAAATTGTCAAGATTGATTAGATGGCAAATCTCGTTAGCAGATGATATTTGGTTTTATACAAATAAAGAGAAAAAAATTTGGGAAAACGAATTTAAAAATAAAAGGAGCTTTACTTCCTTAAACAATACCATTTCTGGAATTGAAGATATTTTAAATTTAAATTATTCATCGATTGAAATTCAAAATTTGCGTTCTAAGTACAAAATTAATGCTGATAAAGTATTTATATTTTGTGCAAGATTTACCATTAAAGAAAGAAGAGCTGATCTTTTGTATTCAATTATTCAAGGGATTCCTAGTAATTATGCGGTTATAATTATTGGGGATGGTCAATTTAAACCAGATTTCTCTTCCTTTGATAATGTTTATGATTTTGGTAGTACTTACGATAAAACATTAAAAGAAGAATTGTTTGCAATTTCTGATATTTATCTACAACCGGCGTGGCTTGGTTTGTCTATAGTAGAAGCGATGGCATATGGTCTGCCCGTATTCACTTTGAAAAGATCTGAGACAATAAAACAATGTGTAGAATATGAGTATTTGATTGAAAGTCACGGAGGGTTGGTATTTTCTGATATTAAAGAAATGGTTATGGTTATTAATAAATTGGGAAATATTAATTTAGACGAACTTGGAAAAAACGCTAAGGACTACGCTAGGTATAATTTAAGAATGAGTGATATGGTTCAAAATGCTAAATGTTCAATTAGTAAAATTTCTTGAATTTGAAAGTTCTTCACATTTTATCATCCATAAATCCTGAAAAGGGTGGTGTTTCTAAAGCTGTTAGTGACATTATACGTGGCTTAGAACTTTCTAAATTTGATTGTTTTAATGAAGTGGTAACTCTTGATGACCCAAATGATTTTTTTATTCATAATTATAGTTTTAAAATTTATCCTTTAGGAGATAAGATAACTTCTTGGGGTTATAGTAGAAGGTTATTACCATGGTTATTAGAATATTCAAAAAATTATAATGTGATTATTTTACATGGTCTATGGCAATATCAGAGCTATGCTATTATTCAATTACTAAAGAAAAATAGACAATTAGTTTATTATATTATGCCTCATGGAATGCTTGATCCCTATTTTCAAAAAGCAGAAGGAAGAAAATTGAAGGCAATAAGGAATTTTGTAGTATGGAAACTTCTAGAACGTATTGTTGTAATTAAAGCAGAAGGATTGCTTTTTACTTGTGTCGAAGAAAAAATTTTAGCTAGCAAAATTTTCGCTGATTACAATCCTAAAAGTGAACATGTTATTGGATTAGGTATTGAAGCTGCACCTATATTCGTTAACTCTATGACTGAGGCTATAAGTAATAAAATTCCAGATTGGAACGGGAAGCCTTTTTGGCTGTTTTTAGGAAGAATCCATCCTAAAAAAGGAGTAGACATTTTGGTAGATTCTTTTTTAAAATTAGAAGAACAAGGAATGATTTTACCTCAATTGGTGATAGCAGGACCTGGAGCTCAAACTGCATACGGCCAAAAAATTATATCCCAAGCAAAATTATCAAAAAACATTTTTTTTACAGGAATGCTTTCAGGTGATCAGAAATGGGGAGCACTATATAATGCCAAATGGTTTATATTACCTAGTCATCAGGAAAATTTTGGTATTGCAGTAGTAGAAGCTCTAGCCTGTAAAACTCCGGTAGCGATTAGTAATCAGGTCAATATCTGGAGAGAAATCGATGCTGGTAAAGGAGGTGTGGTATTTGAAGATACTAACGATGGCGTTACTCAAGGTCTGGAGCTTATATCTGGTTTTTCTGAACCCGATTTAGTAAATTTTAGAGAAAATGCAGTAACATTATTTACTAAATCATTTACGGTTTCAGAAGCCGCAAATAAACTTATTCAAATATTGAAATTAAGTTAATGAGCTTTAAAACTACTAATGATAAAATTGATGCAGATCTCTCGGCCTACTCTTCAAATTTTGGTGTAAAAAACAAAGTATATAGGCTCTTGTGGATGCTCAGTTGTTTTTTCTTTTTTAAACCTTTTACTGGTCAGCCGTTTAAAAAATGGAGAAACGTCGTATTGCGTATATTCGGCGCATCTGTTCATGCTACTGCACATATTTATGCTTCTGTTAAGATCTGGTCACCTAAAAATCTACAAATTGGAGCACATAGTACTTTAGGACCCAAAGTGGATTGCTACAATCAAGGAAGTATAACCATTGGGGCAAATACCATAATTTCCCAAAAAGCCTATCTCTGCGCTTCTACGCATGATTTTACAAAGCCCGACTTCCCATTAATTTGTCAACCTATAACTATAGGTGATTCCGTATGGGTAGCTGCCGATGCCTTTATAGGTCCAGGAGTAGTCATTCAAGATGGAGCGGTGGTTGGAGCCCGAGCTTCCGTATTTAAACAAGTAGATTCATGGACCGTCGTGGGCGGGAACCCCGCTCAATTTATTAAAAAACGAGTAATTAAAACAAATGAATAAAATACCTGTTAGCGTTTTGGTTCCTATTAAAAATGAGGAAATCAATCTAAAAAAATCTTTACCACTGCTAACCGATTTTGATCAATTAATAATTCTGGATTCTCAAAGTACTGATGAATCTCTGAGTATAGCTGAATCGTATGGAGCAGAAATTCATCAATTTCACTGGAACGGAAAATTCCCTAAAAAGCGAAACTGGGCGCTTCGAAATCTGGAAATCAAAAACGATTGGGTTTTGTTTTTGGACGCTGATGAATATGTGACTCCAGAATTCATTCAAGAATTAAAAGTTGCCATAACAAGGACTGATGTTAATGGTTATTGGATTGTCTTCCGCAATTACTTTATGGGGCAACAACTCAAACACGGGGATCAATTTAAAAAACTTCCCTTATTTAGAAAAGGCTCTGGAGAATATGAGCGTATCATTGAAGACAGTTGGAGTCATTTAGATATGGAAGTTCATGAACATCCCATTTTAGAAGGTGTTGTGGGCAATTTTAAGGCTCCTATATTGCATAACGATTATAAGGGATTAGAACATTATATCGCCCGCCATAATGCATATAGCAGCTGGGAGGCGCGTAGATTTATAAAACTGAAAGAATCGGGATTTGAAGGGCTTAACAGTAGGCAACGCTTAAAATATAAATTGATAGCCTTAGGTATAATGCCGTTTGCCTATTTTTGGGGAAATTATATTTTAAAAGCGGGTTTTCTAGATGGTAAGGCCGGTTATTACTTTTCAAAATACAAGGCCAATTACTTTTTTCAAATACAAACTAAAATAAAGGAACTAACTTCATGAAAAAAATACTAGTTACCGGTGGCGCCGGATTTTTAGGTTCGCATTTGTGTGAACGTTTGTTAAAAGAAGGCAATGAAGTTATTTGCCTGGATAATTACTTTACAGGTAGTAAACAAAACATAGTTGAGTTTTTAGACAATCCGTATTTTGAGTTGGTACGGCATGATGTTATTGAACCCTATTATGCAGAAGTCGATGAAATTTACAATCTAGCCTGTCCTGCCAGCCCGGTGCATTACCAGTACAATCCCATTAAAACCATCAAGACATCCGTGATGGGGGCTATTAATATGCTGGGTCTGGCGAAAAGGGTTAAAGCCCGTATTTTGCAAGCCAGTACATCTGAAGTCTATGGCGATCCTGCCGTACATCCGCAGCCCGAAAGCTATTGGGGGAATGTAAATCCCATTGGCCTACGCTCCTGTTATGATGAGGGCAAGCGCTGTGCGGAAACCTTGTTTATGGATTACCACAATCAGAACGGGGTGGACATCAAAATCGTACGTATTTTTAATACCTACGGTCCTAAAATGAACCCTGAAGATGGGCGTGTGGTTTCTAATTTTATCGTACAGGCATTAAAGGGAGAAGATATTACCATATTTGGCGACGGTACACAAACACGCTCGTTTCAATATGTAGATGATTTAATAGAGGGGTTTTACAGAATGATGCAGAGCGAAGCTGGGTTTACCGGTCCTGTGAATCTGGGGAATTCAGGCGAATTCACCATGCTCGAGTTGGCAGAACAGGTATTAGATTTGGTGGGTTCTAAATCTAAACTCAAGTTTATGCCTTTACCGCAGGACGATCCCAAGCAGCGTAAACCCGATTCTTCTTTGGCCTATGCCAAATTAAACGGTTGGGAGTCAAAAGTTAAATTAAGAGATGGTCTGGAGCAAACGATTGCTTATTTTGATAAAATTATTTAATATTTAACTATTGAAAATATCAGTAATTACCATAGTCTATAACAATAAAAATACGATTGAATCCTGTTTACAAGCGGTTTTAAGTCAGGACTATCCTCATATAGAGCATGTAGTAATTGATGGTGGTTCTACAGACGGAACGCAGCAACTTATTGAAAAATACCAAAATAATCTGGGTTATTATATTTCGGAACCCGATACCGGGCTGTACAATGCCTTAAATAAGGGAATACGTGCAGCTACGGGAGATATCATCGGTATTTTACATTCTGATGATTTTTATCCTGATTCTTCCACATTAGCTGAGGTAGCGGCCGCATTTGAGGCCACTCAGGCCGATGTGGTTTATGGGAACGGGATGTTTGTAAACCGGGAAGATGCTTCTCAAATCAAGCGGGTCTATAAGGGTGCTCCGTTTAGAAAAGCCCTTTTAAATTACGGTTGGGTACCTTTACATACCACCATGTATGCTAAATCGGCGGTATTTGAAACGTATGGGCTGTATGAAGAAGGCTATCGTATTGCGGGGGATTATGAGCTGAGCTTACGCTGGTTTAAAAATCCTGATATACAATTTTACTTTTTAGACCGGTGGCTGGTCAAAATGCGTTTGGGAGGAAAAAGTACGACCGCAGCACTTCAAAAAAAGAAATCTGCAGAAGATCTGCATATCATCAGGCGCTATGGCCTGTGGGGTGTACTAACCCTGAGCTTAAAAATTGCCCGAAAAATCCCGCAGTATCTGGCACCTCGTATTTTTAATACTCCTACCTAAACCTGTAGTTCGTGCGTTTTTCAAAATATACAATACCGATATCTATTGTTATCCATTTGGTTCTTATCAATGGGATCTTAGGATTTTTTGTACCCGAAACCTATCTGAATTTTTGGGCGATTGTGTACTTTAATTGTTCGTGGCTCTTAAGTACCTATTGGCTTAATTTTTATCCTACTGCGCGTAAAGAACGTTTTTGGGATAACTTCCACCGTTTTGTGCAATTATTATTGGTATTTGGGTTGGCATTTTTTGCCTGGTTTGGCTTTCGAAGAGCCGGGATCACAGCCTCCGGGAATCCGTCTTTTGCCTTAGGCGTTATTTACGTTTGTCTTCTTGTCTATCGTATTTTCTTTTTTTGGGCGCGTAGCAGCTACCGCGAAATGGGCGGGAATCAAGTAAACGTGGTCGTGATTGGACGGGACCGGAATTTAAAAAAATTGCGTAGTGTGTTTGATGAAGGTGATTTAGGGTATCGCTATAAAGGCTATTTTGACAATCAGCATTCCCAAAGCCCTACCTATCTGGGCAAAATAGAAGAGTGTTTTCAATATATATTGAAACAGAATATCGATCAGATTTTTTGTACCGTTTCCCGCCTATCACAGGCAGAACTGCTCAATTTGATGGCTTTTGCAGATAACAATATGAAGAAGCTCAAGATCATTCCCGATAATAAAGAAATATTTACCCGGGCGATGACGATTGAGATGTATAAGTCTGTTCCGGTATTGAATATGCGGGAATTGCCTTTAGATACGCTTTGGGCACATTGGTCGAAGCGTGTTTTTGATGTGGTATTTTCCCTGCTGGTCATTGTTGGTGTCTTGTCATGGCTGAGCCCCATCATTTTTATCTTGCAACGTTTCGATTCTAACGAACCCTTATTTTTTAAGCAGAAGCGGCACGGGGTAGATCGTAAGGTATTCTGGTGTTATAAATTCCGCTCCATGACCACCACAGCCGATGCCGACAAAACTATGATGACCAAAAACGACAAGCGGGTGAGTAAGCTGGGTCGTATTTTGCGCCGCACCAGCATCGACGAGTTGCCGCAATTTTATAATGTATTGCTGGGCGATATGAGCGTGGTAGGACCGCGCCCGCATATGGAATTGCACACCGAACTCTATCAAAGCTCGGTAGATAAGTATTTGGTGCGGCACTTTGTCAAACCCGGAATAACCGGTTTGGCGCAGGTACGGGGATACCGTGGAGAAATCGTACAGCAGGCCGATATTGTCAACCGCACCCGATTGGATATCTTTTATGTAGAAAAATGGTCGCTGCTTCTTGATATTAAAATCATTATTAAGACGGTTTTGAATGCCATTCAGGGCGAGGAAAAAGCCTATTAATATCGCTGTCGAATGGTTATTCAAAAAAAAAGGAAGCTTCTCTGTATTATAATCTTAAATTTGGCAAAATTTTAAACGAATGAAATTATTAAAGTGTGCTTGTATCTTGGCCGTTGTTCTGAGCCTAAGTTCCTGTATTTCCAGAAAGGAAACTGTTTATTTTTACGAACAGGAACTTGATACCTCCTCGCGACTTGTAAATCTGGATCAACCCGAGCGTTCGCAGCTTAAAATAAAAACAAACGATCAGTTAATGATTAGTGTTTCAGCACCAGAGCAGGAAGCTGCATTACCTTTCAACCTACCTGTTGTGGGTGTTGGCAATGTTTTAGAAGGAGGGATGCGTCCTACCGGTACCCCTCAACTCCAAAACTATCTGGTAGATCAGGATGGTTTTATAAATTTCCCGGTTTTAGGAAAGGTCTCTGTTGCCGGTTTAATGCGAAAGGAAATTTCAGAACTATTACAAGAGAAAATTTCAGTGTATGTTCAAAATCCCATAGTTGTGGTACGATTGGTCAATTTTCAAATCTCAGTACTGGGAGAGGTGAATAAACCGGGTACCTTTCCGGTTAATGATGAATACATCAGTTTACCAAAAGCGCTTGGTCTTGCCGGAGATATGACGATTTACGGCAGACGTGATAATGTCCTTGTGATGCGGGAAGAGAATGGAACGCTTACCAAAGCCTATTTGGATATAACAGACAATGCTATAGTAAATTCACCCTATTATTATTTAAAACAAAATGATGTTGTGGTCGTAGAACCTAATGGCCCTGCTCGTCAGGCAGCCAGTTATAACAGAAATACATCTTTGTATATTTCTGTCGCTTCTGTTTTAATCTCACTCATTGTTGTAATATCTCGTTAATGCCCGATCAATCCTCGTATACTAAAATGGAAGAACAAGAAATCAATATTAGAGAAGAACTTGATAAGTATTTAAGGTACTGGCCGTGGTTTATTTTAGGGGTGCTTACCGCTTTAATTATTGCCTTTGTTTATTTAAAACTGAGTGTGCCTGTTTACCAGACCGTAGCCAGTGTCATCATCAAAGACGAAGAAAGCAAAGGTGGTGGATTAGGTGATGCTGCGGGATTTGCCGATTTGGGTCTTTTAGGAGGGATGAGCACTAATAGTATTGAAAATGAAATAGGGCTTTTGAAATCCCGTAGGTTGATGATAAGTACCATACAGGCGCTTAAAGCCAATGTGGAATATTATGATTTAGAGGGTGTTAAGGAAGATGAGTTGTATTTGAATACGCCCTTTCTCGTTGAGGTTATCACCTTAGATGAAGCTTTACTCAGTAAGGCTGCCAGCGCACAGTTGAACGTGTTTACGATAGAACCCAAAGACCAGGGAACTCTGACCTTAACCTTTGTGGAAACCGGGAACTCCCAACAAGTAAAAATTGGAGAACTGGTCAATTTACCTTTTGGGACGTTTATGTTTAAGGATAATCGTTTTAATGGAAATGGAGACGCGGTGTCTGCTAAAAACAGGGTATTGGTAAAGGTTAAAAAAGTTGCAGATGTAGCCGATAAATACCGTGAGGCTGTACAAATCAATTTAATTGACGATAATGCTACCCTTCTCGAGTTTAGTTTGGGAAGTACGGTAAAAGAAAAGGCTCAGAATATTTTAGATCAATTGATCTTTGAATACAATAAAGAGGCTATTGAAGATAAAAATGATGTAGCCGTAAGTACCGCGCGCTTTATAGATGAACGTTTAAAAATAATAAGCGGTGAACTCGACACGGTTGAAGTAGGGCTCGAAGAATTTAAAGAAGACAACAGCCTTACCAATATCGAGGCCGAAGCCTCCCTCATAATCGAAAATGCGAGTGAGTATCGAAAGCGCGAGCAGGAACTGCAAACCCAACTGTCTATATCGCGATCGATGCTGAGTTATCTTAAAAACGATAGCGATAACAGCGGGCTGTTACCTGCTAATGTAGGTTTAGAGAGTGAGTCTGTAAATACCCAAATTGCCAACTATAACCAGCTGGTTTTAGAACGCAACCGTATTTTAGCTGGAGCTACGGAGTTGAACCCTACCGTTACCCGTCTCAATTCGCAGATAAATCAACTGAAGGCTAATATTATAAGCGGGCTCGAGCAAACCTTATCTAACTTACGAATCGCAGAGAATGATTTAAACAGACAATCTCGTTTAATAGGTTCTGAAATTTCTAAGGTTCCTGCAAAAGAACGTCAGTTTAGAGACATCTCAAGACAGCAAAATATTAAAGAAGCTTTGTATATATTCCTGCTTCAGAAACGGGAAGAAAACTCGCTGTCGTTAGCAGCAACCGCTCCTAAAGCCAAAATCGTAGATAGTGCGTATTCGCTGAACATACCCTTATCTCCAAAACCGAAAATTATTTTTGCAGCAGCTTTATTATTAGGTCTTGCGATTCCTTTTCTGGTCATTTATATAAAACGCTTACTCAATAATAAAATCGAACGCAGAGAAGATATTGAGAAGGTTACCAAATCTATTCCTATTGTAGGAGAGCTACCTAGCATTGCAAAAGGAGAGTCTGATCTTATTGTAGAAAATGACCGTTCTGTTTTAGCGGAGTCTTTCAGAATACTTACAACCAATTTGCAATATTTA
>CAXBEL010000053.1:0-21336 GCA_963974735.1 uncultured Flavobacteriaceae bacterium
CCGCCATAAATACTTTATTGCAGCATTTTAAAATCGCATCGGGATAATCTACAATAGCAATATTTTCCTGTTGAGCCTTACGGCTAAACATATAAGCCTCGTTATTTACTTCTGTACTCTGACGAATTAAAAGGGCATCAAACGCAGAAAGCCGCGAAAGTTCTTTTGGAGTAATAACTTCAACATAAAAATTGAGTTTTTCAGCAACTTCAGTGAATTTTTTAATCGCTTTTGCATTACTCGGAGGAGCAGGATCATTTTGTTGAACCAGAATGGCTAAATCATAAAGTGCTTTAGAAGCCCGAGGTGTATCGTAGCGTTTTTTAGAGAAATACTGCAAAGCAAAGTGTTGAGCACTCTCCTTATGCTCTTCTGGAATTTCTGATGTAGATATAGCCTTTATATTCTGAATAGTCCAGCTATTATTATAAACTAATTTTACTCTTAAAAACGGAATCTGGAAGTGCCGATGAAACATTGCACTTAACTCTTTGTACTTACTGGCTACATTCTGACCAAAATAAACACTCAATACAAATTCCCGAGACTTGATGTTTTTGAGACTGCTCTGAATGATCTCATCAAATTCTTCTGAGATGATGCGCACAAGTTTGGGAGCTCTTAAGTCAACTAGATTTTTAACGTTGGGAATGGGTAAATGACCTCTTGCCTCTGCCAGTAAAGAGACATAATATCCTTTAGATTGGTACGAATAATCCTTACATAAATTAAAAATCCGTGCTTTTTTTATCTTAGAATACTCCGGATTTGTCAAATATTCCTGAGCTGCAATAACACGAATATCTTCTCCCAAATAATTCCAGTTTTTTGGGTGGTCTACAACAAGGTATTTATTCATTTAATAATTTAGAAAAACTGGTCAAATGTAAATTAAATAATGATTGAAAAATCAAATTTTATAATTACTTTAATAGGTTACAACTATCTTAATTTTAGGTAAGTATAAATTGATTCAAGATGTGATTAATGTGTCTGGACTATTGTATTCCATTCACATGTTGCAAATAGAATTTATAATCCTCCCGCGCCACGTTTCTTCCTAATTCAAGACCTGCAATATTATCCGATTGAATATGATAACCTCCTAAAACTCGAGATATACCAGCCATGTTTGCTGCTTCGGTAAACGTAGGAAATTCTATCACCACTTTTTCTCCAAGATTATCAGGCTCTGTCATTGCTCCTGGAATTAACTCGACCTTGTCGCCAAATTTATCACTGCCGGTAAACAATTTAAGTGCTTCTCCACAAGCCCCACTTATTGTGCTATGTCCAGAAACATAGCTCGGGAAAGGCGGACATAAAAACGTGTCCGGTGAGTATGGTCTCCACTGACTCCCATCCATTTGTGTCATTCCTTTTTCTGGACCACCCCAGGCCTTAATAATTTGATCTTGATAATATTTATGAACCAGTTGATAAGGACGCGCCGAGTCATAATGCATTTTAGCATCCCAAGAAGCAATAAATGCATCCATAGCGACCATTTGATTTAAGAAATACATTTTTACATCATCGTCCAAAGTATGGTGATCTCTTTTAGAAACTTTTAGAGCGAAATTTAGCCAATGCCCAGCCTGTTGGACAGATTGAGGACCATCTCGCATAAATTCTACTAAAGCCCGTTGCTCGTCAGTAAGATTGGCTTGTAATTCAATTACTTCTCTTACTTCTTTTTCCATTTGTTCAGATCCTACCAGTGGAGGAGGACCGGGTCTAAATTGATCTGCAGATTGAAGACCTATTGGTTCTACTTTTTGCCAGTAGGGAGTTAAACAGGCAGGTGCATATTTTCCACCTTTGCCATCGGAAAAATATTTAGGCTGCCAGCGATCTGGATCCACATTGTCATCTGCGGAATTTACAGGAGTGTAGCCTGTGTAATCTGCATAAGATAATCCGTTAGAACCTTCCTCTTCGCCATATTGATTGGCACCATCATGTTTTCTGGCTTCAATTACACTTTGCCCTGCCAAATTCCCTATTCCCACTGGAGTATTAGGATCTAATGAATCATCATCAGGATCTAATCCTAGCTCTATCATAAACTCCCTAAAGAGTTTGCTGTCATTATAGTAATATTCATTAAGGGCACGATAGGCTGCATAACTTATGGCAATCTCTTTATTGCTTAACGTTTGCTCTCTTAAAGGTCGCCTGGCAACCTCTTTTAAATATACAGGTGTAGCGGTTGCATCATACCTCGACCATGCATCAAAAACCGCTGTGAAGATCAAAGCTAAAAAGCGTGAGGTGATTGTAGGTCTTGGCTTAAAAGTTTCGGTATCGTTTGCCGTGCAAGTTAGCGCCATTTGTCCCCACTGGTGAGCAACATTTTTTTCGCTCATTGAAGCACCAATAAATTCTGAGGTGACAGAATTATCCATTTCCTGAGCGTAAAATTTAGTTATTCCTAGTAGAACAAATAGGAATGATAAGGCAGTCACTGTAAAAGTTTTCATTATAATCTCTTGTTATGATATCAATTCTGTAATGCGATGGGTTAAAAAAACATATAAATATATATAATTTTAAATGTCATCAAAAGATATTGATATTAAGAATGTTAAGGATTGTTTTCCTTATTCATTTAGGGTGATATATACAGCTATTATAAAAACAAAAAAACGGCCAATGTAAGGACCGTTTTTAGTACTGAAGTATAGTAAAAATTATTTTTTAAATTTCTTCTTTTCGAACTGCCTTAAATTCCTGACCTGCTTGTTTTAGTAGAATAGAGGAAAATTTACCGTTTTCGTCTTTTATGAATTCGATAACTGCAGGAAATTCTTTTGGATTGAAAACAGTTTTAGATCGAGCCAACATTTCGTGAGCATCTTGTCCTGTGGCTTTACTCATAAAGCGCCCTTCTTTTATAAAGAATTTTAAATCAAAACCGGGTTTGAGTTCATATGATCCTACATATTGCTCCAGAATATTCTGAGGCACCTCAATATTAGTTTGAGATTCTACAATGGCCTCGTATAAATCTTCATTGGGTTCTTGAGCATAAGAGAAACAAACACTCATAAGAAAGGATAAGACTAACATTTTTTTCATAATTGTTGATTTTTGATTAATTACTTAAGTTATGACAGCAATTGTTGTCTGATGGTTACAATTAATTAGGATTTATTCTTTAAATGAAATGAGGGTTAAATTATTTCATAAGATTTCTAAGAAGAGTTAGTTTTGAAAGTAACTAAACACCCCGCAAACAATGAGAATTGAATATGATATAAAACTTGGTTTTAAAGACGTGATGATTCGTCCAAAACGATCTACCCTTAAAAGTAGATCTCAAGTTAATCTGGAACGTGATTTTAAATTTTTGCATAGTACCTCTACTTGGAAAGGAGTACCCATAATGGCAGCAAATATGGATACGGTGGGAACTTTTGAAATGGCGATGGCCTTATCTAAGCATAAAATATTTACTGCAATTCATAAACATTATACCGTAGAGGAGTGGAATGCTTTTTACGCCAATACCCCTTCTGGTATAGAAGATTATATTGCAATCAGTACCGGTACAGGTGTGGAAGATTCTGCTAAACTTGCCGAAATAATAGAATCAAACCCGCAACTTAAATTTATATGTATTGATGTGGCCAATGGCTACTCAGAACATTTTGTGAATTTTGTAAAGAAAACCCGTAAACAACATCCAGATAAAATCATTATCGCAGGTAATGTTGTTACCGGCGAAATGGTTGAAGAATTGCTTATTGCTGGGGCAGATATAGTCAAGGTAGGTATAGGACCGGGATCGGTTTGTACAACCCGAGTAAAAACGGGAGTTGGCTATCCACAATTATCTGCTATTATTGAATGTGCAGATGCAGCTCATGGGTTGGGCGGACAAATAATAAGCGATGGTGGTTGTTCTATTCCGGGAGATGTTGCTAAAGCTTTTGGAGCAGGTGCAGATTTTGTTATGCTTGGTGGTATGCTAGCTGGTCATAATGAAAGTGGTGGGGAATTAATAGAAAGAAACGGCAATACCTACAAGCAATTTTACGGAATGAGTTCTGAAACCGCAATGGAAAAACACGTAGGTGGCGTAGCTGAATATAGAGCAAGTGAAGGTAAAACTGTTGAGGTTCCCTATCGAGGAGAAGTAGATAATACGGTGCAAGATATTCTTGGAGGACTTAGAAGCACATGTACTTATGTGGGAGCAGCTCGATTAAAAGAACTTACTAAGCGTACTACCTTTATACGCGTGGCCGAACAGGAAAACAAGGTTTATACAGATTAAACTATATGCTGATTTTTGGCGTTTAGACAATTTTTTAATAATATCAGAAGACGTGCTTCCTGCAAAAGCTTTATAAAGGAAGCTATTTTAATGGTGTCCTGCTACAATTTAATCTACATTTAATTTACTTGATTCTTCAATTATCATTTTTATTGTAGCCCCTTGTATGAGTAATCGTTCACAATCTATATCTTTGGATTCTAGTTCGCTGGCATAATTTTGTAGGGCTCTATGTTCCTCTCTTAGTTCATCGGCCCTGCTATCCCTAATATATTTGGGCCCAACCTCATAGCCAACAACAAAATCAGGATCTGGAGCAGCAATGTGAACTATCCATAATTTTGCTTGAAATCTTTTGCAAATTCTGACGCTATATCAACAAGTATATGCTCTTTACTATCAAAATCTATTGTGACTAAAATATTTTTCATAAACTATAAAATAGTTACTTTCAACTCTAAATTTAATCCAGAATTGCTGCAATTAACGCGTAACACTTTTAATAAAATAATATACAAACTGGGGTAGGGGCCTCAGTTTCTGAAACAAATTCTAAAAGACCTGTTTCCGCGTTACGTTCAAAGGAAACTAGATTATTGGTTTTTTGATTAGCTACAATTAAATAATTATCATCTGGAGAAAGAGCGAAATTACGCGGGGTTTCGCCTCGAGTAGATTCGTTCGCTATAAGTTTAATACTCCCGTCATCTTCGTTTACTTTTAGGATAGCAATGCTGTTGTGACCTCGATTTGACGCATAAACAAATTTGCCATCAGAGGAAATATGAATGTCGGCAGTTGTGTTTTCTGCATTAAAATCTTTAGGAAGTATAGATACGCTTTCGGCCGTACTGTACGATTTTTCATTCTTTACAACCTTGGTTATGGTGCCATTTAATTCGTTAAGCACATAAATCCATTTACCATTTGGATGAAAGGTTAGGTGTCGAGGACCTGAGCCATCAGGCATCTCTAATTTTTGTATTTCTGAAGGATCCAGTTTTTGAGATTCCTTATTCAGTTGCGCAAACCAAAGTTCATTTGTGCCTAAATCTGCAGAAACAATTTCTTTTTTTTCATCGGGAACAAACCACACAGAGTGGGCGTGCGGTCCTTCTTGCCGTGCTGTATTGGTTCCTTTTCCCTCATGCTCTTCCAAAAAAAGTAAATCAGTCAATTTACCGTTGTTTTTTAATTTTAAAAGCCCAACATTGCCGCCTGTATAATTAGCTATCAGCACATCATTGTCCTCATCAATAGCTACAAAACAAGGGTGTGCTCCACCAGATGGTGTTTTACTTTCCAACTTCAAGCTATCTTCTGTAATTGAATAACTGGAAACTGTCCCGTCTTGGAGTTCATTAACTGTTACCAAATATTTCTCGTCTGAACTCATCGCTAGAAAGGATGGATTATCTGCTTTTGCCATCAATTTTTTCTGAGTTATTTTGCCGTTAGGCTCTAAAATATAATGATAAATACCTTCACTATTTTCTGAAGTATAAGTTCCTAAGAAGAATGGATACATATTTTCTTTTAATGAATTTTTATTTTTTTTGGTTTGGCAACTTGCTGCAGTAACTAATATTACGACTAGAAAAAGGGAAAACTTCATTCGGGTATTTATTTCGGTTGAATCATTAAAGTTAAAGGATTTTTAATCACCAGTCATAAAAAAATCCGCTAAAGCAATTTGCCTTAACGGATTCTTTTTCTGAATATCCAGAGTTGTTACGTTGGATTACATTTCTGGATACCAGTTTAATTGTACGACTTCAATATTTGAATCAGCGTCATTTACAAGTTTCTTAAACTTATCGACATCGCTAAGACCTTCACCACCACGATAATGATAAGGATAGACTTCTTTTGGTTTAAAATCAAGAACTGCTTCGGCGGCTTTTTCTACAGTCATAGTATAAGGAAGGTTCATACATACAAATGCTTTATCAATATCTTTTAGATTGCGCATTTCAGGAATATCTTCGGTGTCTCCAGAAAAGTAAACACGCATCCCATCTTTTTCTAATACATAACCATTACCGCGTCCTTTTGTATGAAACTGCTTAGCCTCTTCTCTAAGGTTATACATGGGTATAGCTTCAATCATAAATCCATCAATATTCTCATTTTCTCCATTGCCCATAATCGTTAGTTGTGAAGTTATATCACCTTCGAGTTGATCTGCCACAGCTTGCGGAACAATAATTTTTGTACTGTCTTTTGCAACTGCCTGTAAGGTTTCGGGATTTAAGTGATCTCCATGTATATCTGTGACAAGAATTACATCTGGCTCTGGCTGATTTGTATATGCCTCTGCACCGCCTACAGGATCAATGTAAAAAACACTATCTCCCCAAGTAAAAACAGCTGAAGCATGTTCTATAGGGTTAATGTCAAAATCAGAATTTTCTTCTTGTTGAGTGGTCATTGCTGTATTTTCTGTTTCTGCAGGCTCAGCTTCCTGCTTTTTATTTTCGGTCTTACAGCTGTATAAAGCCATAAGTGAAAGACTTAAAATGAGTAATTTTTTCATAGTTGATTTTTTAGTTTAGTTCGAGTTTCATTTTAATATTTGCCCGCTCATAAGGGTTTTCCTTTTCTAACGGAACCTCAATGAAACCAAATTTACGATAAATGTAAATTGCGTTTTCCAGAAGGCGATTAGAATATAGTATAAGAGTATCAATTTTTCTTTCCTTAGAAAAATCGAGGCAATATTGCATCAGTTTTTGCCCTATCTTATTACCTCTATAAGAAGAGTCGACGGCCATTTTTGTTAATTCAAAAACTCCATTGTTCAACTTCATTAATGCCACAACCCCTATTACTTTGTCTTCATCTAAGGCAACTAAAATATAGCCGCCCGGCTTGAGAATATAACGATTTACGTTTTGAAGAACCTCTTTGTCATAGGGCTCTACATAAAAAAACTCTTCTAACCACTCTAGATTTAATTGCTCAAAAGCCGAAGCGTACTTCGGTTTATAAGTGTCAAAATATATTTTCATAGCAAATAGTTGACTATTCTGAGCGGTAGGTATCGCTTAAAGCTTTAATACACTCTTCTCTTATCCTCCAAATATCTGTTAATTTGTGGGGCAATTTATTGCGTGTAATCCATTCTTTTATATAAAAACGATGTAAATCCAACTTCTGCTCACTAAGCTGATAAGGTTCTATCTTTTTTTCGGTAAGCAGATCATCCTCCCAAGCTGGATCTCGCGAACCGCTAAAAGAAAAGTCATAACGTTCGCTTCCACATTTTAGATAAACCCGTGCTTCTATAAGATGAGGTAAGCTATGAGCATCGAGGACTGCTCCACAACCCGGTGTATTGCTTTCGTGCATTTGATATATACCCAGCATAAGCTTAATACTGCTTATATGATGCTCTTTAGCCAAGGCATATAAAAAAGTATGCTTAGTAGATGAAGTTCCCCTTTTCTCCTTAACTACTGTAGAATAATCTTCTGGGTTCTTGTTGCGGCCATAACTTATTTTATGAACAAAGTTTAATGCTTCATGGTAGGTATTAATTCCACTGCTAACGCAACTTTTACCCAGGTTTAAAGAAGGGTTGAGTTTAAAATTAGGCAATGTAAGTTCTGGAGCAAGCATGTTTGATTTTGGTTAGTTTTAAATGTTTTTAACGATATAAATATACATTTTTCTATATAGCTTACGCAAATAAACGTATTACAGATGTTAATATTATCAGAATTTTCTTTCTATATTTTTTCTATAAGTTATCTAATATTAATTGTATTCTCTTAAATTTTAATGGTTTAGTTCTATACTGATTTTTGTAATTTAGAAGCCCTAATAAAAAATGTAATGAGTAAAAAGAAACCAGGTCTTAATACAATTTGTACACACGTAGGTGAAGTTAAGGACGAACAGTTTAAGGGAGCTATTTCTCCTATATATATGTCAACTTCTTATGCTTTTGAAGATGTGGATGTTAAAAGATATCCGAGGTACTTTAATACGCCCAATCAAGAATTCCTTTGTAAAAAAATTGCAGCGCTGGAAGGTGCCGAAGCAGGGATGATTTTTGGAAGCGGAATGGCAGCTGTGAGTACAGCATTATTAGCCTTTTTGAGAAATGGGGACCATGTGGTACTTCAAAAAACTTTATATGGCGGTACATTTAATTTAGTAACCGAAGAATTTGAGCGATTTGGTATTGAATATACCTTTACTGAAGGCCTTGATAAGGATTCGTTTTCTAAAGCTATAAAAGAAAATACTAAAGTCATCTATATTGAGACACCATCCAATCCTTTAATGACAATTACCAGCCTTAAAATGGTTGCTAAAATAGCTAAAGCGAAAGGGATAATAACAATGATTGATAATACCTTTGCTTCGCCTGTAAACCAGAACCCTATTGAACACGGTATTGATATAGTACTTCACAGCGCGACTAAATATATGGGGGGCCATAGTGACATTTGTGCTGGGGCTGTTGCGACTTCGCAGGAAAATATCGATATCATTTGGCATAAAGCCAAAAACCTGGGCGGTAGCTTGAGTGATTTTTCTGTGTGGATGTTAGAAAGAAGTCTAAAGACTATGGTTTTAAGAGTAAAAAAGCAGAATAGAAATGCTAAGAAACTTGCTAAATGGTTAGAGAAAAATAAAAACGTAAAAAAGGTTTACTACCCAGGACTAAAATCTCATACAGACTATGACTTGGCAAAATCTCAAATGTCGGGCTATGGAGGGATGCTTTCCTTTGAGTTGCATGAAGAGCTGGATGCGGCACAATTTCAAAAAGAGCTACAACTTATAAAACCCTCTATGAGCCTTGCTGGTGTAGAATCTACAATTCTCTCACCTACAAAAACATCACATGCTTTATTAAGTGAAGAAGAACGTGTGAATCAAGGAATAAATGACGGACTTTTGCGCTTTTCAGTAGGCATTGAAGATAAAGAGGATTTAATAGCAGATCTCGAGCAGGCGCTTGAAACTGTTTCTAAAAATAGCTTGATAAAAGCATAATTAATTTTTAATGAAATTAGATATACTCGCCATAGGCGCCCATCCAGATGATGTAGAATTGTCTTGTGGGGCAACATTGGCAAAAGAAGCAGCAAGAGGAAAAAAAACAGGAGTTCTTGATCTAACGCGAGGCGAATTAGGTACTCGTGGAACTGCTGAACTGCGGGATAAGGAAGCTAAAGTTGCAGCGGATATTTTAGGGTTAAGCGTGCGGAAAAACATAGCTTTAGCTGATGGATTCTTTATAAACGATCGAGAATCTCAGCTTAAAATAATTGAAATTTTACGCAAATATCAACCTGATATTGTATTGTGTAACGCTATTGACGATCGTCACATTGATCACGGAAAGGGAAGTAAATTAGCCAGTGAGGCATGCTTTTTAAGTGGTCTCATAAAAATTGAGACACAAATTGATGGAGTCGTCCAAAAACCCTGGAGGCCAAAACATGTTTATCACTATATACAGTGGAAAAATCTCACTCCAGATCTTGTTGTAGATGTTACGGGGTTTATTGATACAAAAATGGATTCTGTAATGGCCTATAAATCGCAATTTTATGATCCAGAAAGTAAGGAATGGGATACGCCAATATCAAGTATGAATTTTCAAGAAAGTATTCGCTATCGTGCCCGTGATCTCGGGAGATTAATAGGTACAGATTATGGTGAAGGCTATACTGCAGAACGTTTTCCTGCGGTAGATTCGCTTTTTGATTTGATATAATTAAAAATTTTTACAAAGTGTTGCTCATAATGCGTAATTGCTTTACATTTGCACCCGCATAATTCAGTAATGAATGTTGTGTTAAAATGGTGGTTGTAGCTCAGTTGGTTAGAGCGCCTGATTGTGGTTCAGGAGGTCGTCGGTTCGAGACCGATCTTCCACCCCTTTAAAAACAAAAGCTTCCTGGAAACAGGAAGCTTTTCTATTTTAAGAAGTTCTCATTTAAATGAGAACTTCTTAAAAATAAAAAACCTTCTTTTTGTGAAAGAAGGTTTAAAGTTATTCGGAGGTGCAAAGCCTATTTGTCCACCACTATTCTTTTATCACGATTAGCAAGTTCCCATGCCGTGAAGAAAACGAGACGTGCTCTTTTCTGTAAAATGTCATAATTTATTTTATCTGGAGTATCAGTAACCTTGTGGTAATCTTCGTGCACACCGTTAAAATAGAAAATTACAGGAACACCATTTCGAGCAAAATTATAGTGATCTGAACGGTAATAAAATCGGTTAGGATCGCCATCTTCATTGTAAGTATAATCTAAATCCAGATTAATATATTTTTTGTTTATAGCTGTAGAGATGCTGTCCAACTCTGTACTAAGTTTATCAGAACCTATTAAATAAACATAATTGGGATCGTCGTGATTCGCATCCTGACGACCTATCATATCTATGTTTAAATCTGCAATAGTATTTTCTAAAGGAAAAACAGGATTTTCAACATAATATCGTGAGCCATAAAGCCCTTTTTCCTCGCCTGTTACGTGAAGAAATAGAATTGATCTTTTTGGTCTATAACCGTCTTTGAGGGCTTGCTTAAATGCTTTAGCTATCTCCAGTACTGCAACTGTTCCAGAGCCATCATCATCGGCTCCATTAAATACCTCTCCATCACTACGAACTCCTACGTGATCTAAATGCGCCGATACAACCAATATTTCATCAGGTTTGGTGCTGCCTTCTATGTAAGCCAAGACATTTTCTGAAGCATTTAAATTACTGCCAGCTTTAAAAAAGCTATTAGGAACAGTTTGAAAATAGGTAGTGTCCAGGGGGGAAGCTATATCATTTTCCATATAGAAATCTCTCAGAAATGCGACAGCCTTTTTTTGGCCTGGCTCTCCCGTATTACGACCTTCAAAATCGTCAGATGCATATACATATAATAAGTCTTTAAGCTCAGAAGCTTTTATAGACTCTGCATATTTTGTTGGATCTATCGAGTTCGGATCGTTTTCAGGATTATTTTCCCCGTTTTCTAAAGTAGAATTTTGAGATGGTGTAACTGTAGGTCCGCATTTTAATAAAAACAAACAAACAAACAGAGAAGTGGTTAAAAGTATACGTTTCATTTAAAAGATTTAATGCGGATAAAAGTACATTTTTAAGAAATAAACATCTCCTAGTTAGAGAAATTTTAATAATTTATTAGGAAAGAGTATGCCGAAATTAGCTTTAAAAGTATTTAGAAGTTGATAGTAAACCATCCTTTATTTGGAGCAGGTTCAATCGTACAGTTGCTGTAGTCTTTTATAAAACCTTGTACTGAACTTACGTGTTGAAATTCTTTTTTCTTGTGCGTTGTGGTTATGACTATTGATGATGACCCTCCATTTTCAGCAGTTAGCGCACCAGTGGGACTGTCTTCAAAAACAAGACAGTCTGACAAAGGAATATTCAAGCCTTCTGCGACCTTAAGAAAAACTTCTGGATCTGGCTTGCCTTTAGATACCATATTAGAGTTAATAACAGTTTTAAAATAATCCCTGATATTTAGTTTGTCCAAAACAAAATCAACATTCTCTGCTGGAGCAGCGGTGCCGATGCCCATAGGTATTCTAAGCTTATGACATTCGATGATAAATTCTTCTAATCCATCGATTAGAATAAGCTTATCCCCAAAGATATCCCTGTATTCTTTCTCCTTATCCCAAGCAATTTGTTTAACCTCTTGAGCAGAAAACCTATCACCAAAGAGTCTGTTTATAATTTCGTCATTTACTCCATGTATTTCACTAATAACTTGCTCTATCGTCATATCAAGGCCTAAAGTAGAAAGTTTGCGTTGCCAGGCTTTGTGATGAACCATCATGTTATCAATCATTGTTCCGTCCATATCAAATATGAGTGCTTTGGTTTTAATGCTGGGCATAATTTTTTAAGTTAAGTTTTGCATAGGAAATGTCATAGATTGTAATATAAGATTTATAGGAATTCAGAAATATTAAAATCTATTTTCGGTTTTTTCGCTTTCTCCAAATAATATAAAATATAATGGCTGCAATAGGGAGAATAATATAAATTATAACATCCGCAGGATTGGTGATGTCAATAGCAGAATTGTTGACCGGATTTGGAACGTCTTGTGAAATTTGGAGCGTCATATTTTCAATATAAAATAATTTGATTTAATAAACTTAGTTTATTTCTAGTTTCATCGTTATTCAATTGTATTATTTTTAAATATAGAAGAAGAAGTAGGGTATATTTAATCTAATCAAACTCATTAAAAGCAGCTCTCTCATAATCAGAGTTTTGATATCTAAAAAGATTGTTAAAGATTCAATAAAAAACCAAATAAAAAGTAGCTTATTTCTTACAAATAATTTATTATATAAATTATATAACATTCCAACCTCCTTCCTTTGACAGTCTATCTATAAGCCTTTAGACCGTCTTACTAAAAAGGTGATTAGTGTTTCATCGAAAAGTACTTGCAAAGTCTCATTCCACTCTGCTTTTTGTATAATTTTGTTTACCAAAAGAATCCAATATTAATAGCATAGAAGCCCCAAGATCTAGCTATAATTTTTCCCCTACTAAATATTTTATGGTGGATAGGATTAGTAAAAATATAATGTGATCATTGTTACTAAACCTATCAATAAGAATGGATATTAAATGTTTCATTTGAAACATTTTGAATTATACCCAGATTATTTTAATTATTACAAAAAAGGTCTATGAAAAAAAATAACTTCTTAAGGAGGAAATTTTCTACTGTATTATTGCTATCGTTATGTCTTTTCTTTACAGTTATAGGTATATCGGTAAGTACATTATGGGAATATACAAATTCACCCTCATCACATCTTCTATCAGAAACTTATAATTCCGGAGATTTTTCAAAAACTCCCATTCAAGAATCAATAGGCTTTGTAGCTCATATAAACTTTCAGAATAAATCTACTATCCCACCAGCTAATTATTTAATTGATTATGGAAAACAGTTTGGGTTTTCTTCTGTTCAATGGGATTCTAAAAATTATTCTTATGGTTGGAAAAGGATGAGTGATGGAACTCCTTTTGATGCATCTGAAGATGTGGCAAATAATGGTAATGGTGTAGGAAGAAATAGAATTGGTACTGCAGCATATAATGAGTCTTCCAGTGCCAAAAAACTTGAAGCCACTTTGGTGCATTTTCAGGGGGACAATATTCTTACAGATCAAGGTGGGGAAAAACAGTGGTTAGGTCAACCTCGTTCAAATGAATTGTTTTGGGAATTAGAAGTGCCCAATGGTTTGTATGAAGTAAAGCTGAGTCTTGGGGATGACGGTGAAGATATAGATAGCAGACATAGTGCTACAGTAGAGGGATATACTATTGTTCCAGCTTTTATACCTACTCCTGGTGAAAACCGTAATGGGACTATGATTGTCGAAGTGATTGATGGATTTCTTACGATTAATGGATTTGGAGGATTCAATTCAAAAATCAATTATATAGATGTTAAGAGTGTTTCTGAAGGAGTTGCGGTAAGCAATAGCTTGGAGTTTTCAAAATCTGACATTACAAAATATATAATTCAGGGAGAGAAAGATAATTTAACCAGTACTCTTTTAAGTTCAGAGACTGGTAGTATAGGTTTGATTATTAAGGATAACGTCAATTCTGTTGATAAAAATTTAACAGGAAGTAATGAATGGTTAACGCTTCCCTCTACAAGTGTAAATGGGAATTATAATTTTGCAGTGGATGCCTCTGCACTATCAGTTGGAGATGTAAAAAGCACTACAATAATTGCTACATCACAAGGGTATAAGCCAGCAACTATAAATGTAAGTATAGATGTCATTGAAGAGAAAGCACTTTTCCTAAGTGACGATGAATTAATTTTTAATGGAGTAGTAGGGG
Organism: uncultured Flavobacteriaceae bacterium; assembly: GCA_963974735.1. GTDB lineage: Bacteria > Bacteroidota > Bacteroidia > Flavobacteriales > Flavobacteriaceae > Leeuwenhoekiella. The sequence goes on from CAXBEL010000053.1 coordinate 14,159, forward strand.
AGGCCATAGATTCTAAGTCATTAACGGTGTCTGCAAGTTCTGGTTCAACACAATATATACTTTCTGATGATCCTGATTCATCGAGTTGGTTAATTTTGCCTACTAATCCTACTCTTGGAGAAATACAATTTGATATAAAAGATAATTTGTCAGCAGGTTTTTACAGTACAACTATTTTTGTGCAGAATCAACCTGATGAAGGTTACTCAACTGCTCAATTGAGCGTTAGTTTAGAAGTCACAACTCCTACACCTATAATAACTTTAAATAGGGCTGCTTTGGTAGGTGATGCTGTTACAAGCGGTAATAATACTTATACACAGAATTTTACAATTAGCAATACTGGTGATGCTGACCTTACAGATTTACAGGGATTGCTAACCGGAGCGGCCGCAGGACAATTTTCTTTAGTTAATCTTCCTGCTTCTATAGCAGTAGGTGATCAGGCCAATTTTAATATCGTATTTAACCCTAGCTCAAATGGGCCGCAGATAGCGGAGTTGATACTTTCAGGAAACAATGCAGAAAATGTGAGCATTTCGCTTAGAGGATTGGGTAAAAGAGGTGTAAATGGAGGTAATGAGGAACCATCCTTACAGTGGGTTATGGATACTCAGTTTGGACTAGGAGTTATAAATGTAGGGGATACGAATGCCTCAACGACTAAGCTTGATCTGCCAAATGGAAAAGGTTATAATGATTTTTTAGGAGATGAAATATCTTTAGAGAGTTTTGAGAAAGTAGACGATGGACCTGTTGAGCTAGAAGTGCTTGCTATGTATGGCGTTGAAGATACAAATCCTAACGTTGCTTTTAGTTGGTATCGCTCTGGAGATGCACTGAGTGCCCAACAGTTGTTTACAGTGGCTAACCCTCCAGCTAATAATAGTCAACGTTTAAATCCTGTTGTGAATGGCGATCTTGAGTTTGATCCTGGAAATGAATATTTTGGTTTTAGTAGCAGATGGCCTCCTTTTGAAGATCGTAAGATTTACAGTGAGGACGAGCTAAATACCTTTGAGGGAGCGTATCCTCACCATGTAAGGGTTTATGCTCTTCCAGGAGAAGAAAACACTTACGTTGTTGCCCATGAAGAGTATACTAAAGAAGTTGATAATCAAGATATTGTATTTTTAGTTAGAAATGTACGACCTGCCGGATCCTCTTCTGTAGTGTGTTCTCCCATAAGCACACTGGGCTGTGATGAGCTTGAGGTGAGTCTCCCGTTTTCGCTATCTTTTGATGGTAGTGAAGGAGGGCTTGCGAATACAGGCTTTACAATGGTAGATAGCCCTTCATCACGTATTGCTGCAGATGGGCCTGTCTCTATTCCTTCAGTTCCGGGGCTTGAACCTTCAAGAATATCTTTTTCAAATGGCAATCTGAACATTGATGCAGGCCGAGGTATTGCATTTGCCACAAACGCAACAAGTACCGATGTAAATTCTCAAATAAATACCCTGGGTGTTGGCATTAATACAGGTTCAAGTGGAAATTTTAGTATAAGTACAAACTTGATTAATCCTTATGAGGATTCGAGCAAAAATTCAGAACAGGCTGGCATCTGGTATGGTCTTGACGAGGACAATTATGCCAAACTAGCCGTTATTAACGGAAATCAAATAGAGCTACGCCGTGAGGTAGGTGGAGTATCATCAGAAAATTCGTCTGATCGGGTGTTGATTACTTCAAATAATCTCCACAGTAGCAATGTAGGACTTCGCTTGTTTGTTGATGTTGACAAAGATGAACTTGTAGCTTTCTACAGTATAAATGGTGGGGCAGATATAAGAGTAGGTTCAATTGAACTTCCGGGAAGCTATACTGGTGGGAATGCCGAATACAGCGACTTGAGTTTTGGCGGTATTTTTTCTAGTAAACGTCGCGAAGCTACAAATCAGGTAATCTACAGATTTAGCAATTTTGAAATTAAAGAGGGGACTTCTGCAGTTCAACCTTACTTTACAAATGTTACACCTGCAGATAATATGCTAGGTGTATCAATAAGTGATTTCCAAATTAATGTAGAAATTGTTGTTCCTGCTGGTTATGAACTTGATAAAAATTCCCTTGCCGGCAATATATCTTTGTATGAAGTGACAAATGGAGAGGACTTACTTATTCCTTCAAATTCGAACGATACTGGTGGTGGAGACGCTATAACACTTACTCCTTTAGATGATTTAAAGGAACTTACAGAATATAAGTTTACTATAGAAAATGTTGAAGCTAATAAGATTGGTAACTTAAATGATCGTATTACCTTCTCAACTTTCGAGTCTACTTTTACCACTGGAGTAAAAAATACCGAAAACTCACCTATTCGAGACTTAAGCGGTGTAAAGTTTACAAAAATTCTTGGTGGTCCGGCTCTTGGAGAAGGTACATTGAACGAGAGGTTTTCTAGTCTTGTTATAGGTCCTGATGGCAAGCTTTATGCCAGTACAACAGGAGATTTCCAATCAGAAGACGGGAAAATTTTTCGTTGGGATATGGCAGCGGATGGAACACTGAGCAATCTGGAGATACTTAGACCGCAGTTGCAGGGCTCTCCTCATCCGGTCACGGCCACTGGTAACAATAATACACGTCTAATTATTGGTCTTGTGTTCGACCCTGCATCTACAGCAGATAACCTTATTGCTTATGTTACTCATAGTAAGGCAGCAATCACAGAAGGACCTGAATGGGACGGCAAATTAACTCGATTATCAGGGCCAAATCTTTCTCAGGTTCAGGATATTCTTATACATCTCCCTCGTTCTTTAAAAGATCATCTTACAAATAGTATGACCTTTGACGATTCTGGTATTATGTATTTTAGTCAAGGAAGTAATACTGCCGGAGGTTCTCCAGATGAGGTCTGGGGCAATAGACCAGAAAGACTCCTTTCTGGGGCAATTCTCCGTTTAGACCTTAATAAGCTTCCCTCAAATCTGCCTTTGAGCGTAAGAACCACGAGCGATATAGCTGTTATAAATTCTGCTCCCAATAACAGTATTACGATGACCGATGGAACTTACAACCCATACGCAAACAATTCTCCCTTAACAATATTTGCAACAGGTGTACGTAATGCTTATGATTTAATTTGGCACTCTAACGGCTGGATGTACATACCTACTAACGGAACAGCAGGAAACAAAAGAAATTCTCCAATAACACCTTCCTCGAGTGATTATCAATTAGCTCGACGCATAGATGGCCGTACAGATATTCCTTCTGCTCCTTCGGTCGTGGGGGCGGAGACTCAAAAAGACTGGTTGTTTAAAAGCAAGGGCAATACTTACCATGGCCATCCCAATCCTTACAGAGGAGAGTTTATACTTAATCACGGTGGAAAGCCTTACACGGGCCTTCCGGGTCAAGAGGAATCATCTTATAGGGATGTAGCCAAATATAATACAGATATCGGTCCTGATATAAATTATATGGAACCCGCCTATGATTTTGGAAAGAATAAATCCCCCAATGGAGTTATAGAATACAGAAGTGATGCGTTTCAAGGAAAACTAAGAGGATTACTTATGGTAGTTCGCTTTAGCGGTCAAGATGATCTTTTAGTTATGGAACCACAGGATAATGGGGATATAGCCGAAGTTTATCGTAGCATTCCTGGTTTAGGAGGTTTTGATGATCCTTTGGATGTGGTTGAAGATCCTAAAACAGGAAACTTGTATATTTCAGAATATGACAGAGATAATAATGGTAGTACAAGACTTACATTATTAAGGCCAAGCGTACCTGCAACTTCTTCTCCTAATATAGCAGCAAACCCTGCAGAACTTATTTTTGAGATTACTACAAATAATGATGGCAATAAAACGAATACCAAAAATGTTGAAATAACAAATACTGGGAATAAAGTTTTAAATATTTCAGATGTTAATTTAGGTGGTACTTATTCTGGTCAGTTTAAAAATATACAACCGGCAGGGCCAGTTTCAGTACAAATAGGTGAATCTATTACTTACACAGTTACTTATGCTCCTGATATAAATAGCAATAATTTAGGCTATCAAAATGCTAACTTGGTTTTTACCAGTAATGCCGGGGAAAATGAAGAATTTAACGTAGGACTACATGCATTAAAAAAGAGTGGTTTTGAAGGAACAAATGAGCCGCCCTTACAAGATGTTGTAGATGCTTTAGGAATTGGTATTGATGTAGGTTGGAAAAATTTGGCAAATGGAACTGATTCAAATCCTGAAGGGGAGGAGGTCCTTGTTGATAAATGGGTTAAAGTAGGTTCTAAACCTATAAGTATTACTCCTGTAGGTAGATATTCACCTGCAGAATCACTACCGTTTGGTTGGTACACCAATGATGACAATGTTGAAAGATATCAAGTTGGTATTTTAGCTGATGGTATAAAGAATGCACAAACTTTGTACCCTCCGATTTCTTCAGGAGATTCAATTTTTGATCCTAAAGGTGCTATTTTTGGAATTTATGTTGAATCAAAATCCTTTGACAGATTCAATTATACAGAGGATATCCTCAATTCTGGCGGAGTTGCACATCGGGTACGTACATATCCTATGAAGGATAGGCAGGGTAATCTTATACCAAATAGTTATCTAGTTAATTTTGAAGACGCATCTAATGGCGATTATCAAGATTATATGTTTGTACTAAGCAATGTTATGCCTTACGAAGAAGGTTTGTTGACACTTAATTTTGATAAGTCTGAATTAGAGTTTGCAACTTCTGATAACGAGAATAAGCCAGATTCGAAAGAGGTAATACTTTCAGCAACCGGAGGTGTAACTGGAGATGAAATATCATTATCTGCATCGGAGGACTGGATTATTATCCCATCTCAAGTTAAACTAGACAAACCTATTTTAATAGGGGTAGACACTAAAAATCTTGAACCTGGGGAATATACTGCGACGTTAACGGCGAGCGCGCCTAATTATGAGGAATCTGTTATAAATATTCACTTTAGCATTGTTAAGGAACTAGTTTATTATTACCAGTTTAATTTTCAAAAGGATGGAAATCTAGCAGATTCACCCGAAGGATATATAGATGATATAGGTACTCAATTTGGTAGGCAAAGTACTGAGCAAGGTGATTTGACATTTGGTTGGGTAGAACCAGGTACGGATATTCCTGCTTCAGCTAAAGCAAATGGTAGAAATCGAAATACAGGAGTAGGAGATAATGCATTGCTAAAAACATATACTATTTTAGGGCATAGAGATAGACCAGATCTTTATCCGTTACGTGATTGGAAGTTAAAAATTCCTAATGGGAGTTATTTTATTGAGATTAGTGTTGGGGATCCCGATTATATGGACAGCAACCATATTTTAGATGTGAACGGAACAAATATTATTTCATTTGATCAAGAAAACAATAATCCTAATAATTTAATAAATTTTAAAAATTCAGAGCTTGTAGAAGTTACGGACGGGTTTTTAAAAATGTCACTTGGAGAAGGTGGAGCAAATGCTAAACCCAACTTTATTAGAGTTGCTCCATTAGATCCTTCATTATTACCACCTACCATATTAGCTGATTTTGATGGGACTATGCGTTCTGAGAATGTTTATAGAGGTACGGTAAATATTACTCTGGAAGCCCGTAGTCAAAGTGATAGTGGAGAAATCAGAAGCTTAGAATATAAAATAGACGATAGTGATTTTGTAACATATTCAAGTACTTTCTCTGTAAGTTCTTTAGGAAATCATACTCTTTTAGTTAGAACAGAAGATACTAATGGAAACACTGCAGAAGGAACTTATGATTTTACGATTGAGGAGGCGAGTGGAGCATTGTTGACAGTAGCTAATCAAACTAAAATTCCTAATACAAACCGACCTTTTCCAGCAAATGATTATTATTCATTCTATCGTTTAGGTGATCCTGGAGAGTATAACGCCAAGTTTCATGATAGCAATATTATGAGGCTACAAAATACTGGAAACGGTAATTTGATTATAAATGAAATTAGTATCGCTAATCCTAATCAATATAAGGTAGAAATGCCCAATGGAGATGCGGCAATTTATCCACTCACTATTGCTGCCTCAAGCAATTTGGATTTGAGGATTAAATTTATTGGGACAACAAATAATGGCAATAATGGAGTATTTAAATCTTCTTTGAGCATTCTCTCAAACGCTGATAATGGGTTTGAATTTACAGCAACACTTCATGGCGGTTATGCGCCTCAACCTGAAAATGGGCCTAATGGCGTTAGTGACGAAATCAATTCTCAGGAGGTACTAAATATATTTGGATTTAAGACAAGTATGTTGAGTCAGGTTAATGAAAATGGAACCATAAATCCTAGAAATAATCCCTTATACAGCCCAAGTTCTAATTATCCTAAAGCTGAGAATGTCGATGCGGGCTATGAAGGGGATATGATCCTTTCTTCAAATTTTGTTCGTGCCGATGAGAGCAAACCTATTATTGGCTTTCAGATAGCTGCGCTACATGGTCATGCGGAAGACAGAGCGCGGTTAATTCAACCGAATGGCACAGCTGTGGTAGGTAATTTTAATATACCGCACAGCATAGATTGGTATCAAACACTATTGCCTAGAAATAATGCAGGAGAGATTAACAATGGTCAAACTTCAATTAATGGGCCGTTCCGGATTGCTATAGCCACCTATCTTACCTCAGGTGGTAAAAATCTAAATGGAGATAATCCTGAGGAATTGGGTATTAGGGTTTATAAAGTGATAAATCAGGAAGGTGATGTAATACCAAATGAATATATTGTTCTACAGGATTTTGTTGGTAATGGTTGTGGTATAGGGAATTCTGCCAATTGTGACTGGAATGATAATACATTCTATTTTATCAATATAAGGCCTCAGGCTCAGCCAACTTCTACAGAGATAGCTCCGTATTATGTAGATGTTGAAGAAACTTTTAATTATCAATTAAACCAATATTTTGACAAAGGATATCCTGGAAATAAATTAAAATATAGTGGTTTACTTGTTGATGGCTCACCACTACCAGAATGGATATCGATAGATCCAAGTACAGGTACACTTCGCGGAACAGTACCTGACACGGCCAACAGTCCTATTGAAATTGTTGTAACTGCTGAAGACTATAATGGCTTAAAAACGTCGTCAATAGCTGTAATTAATATTAATACTGGACCTGTGGCTAGGATTGATGCAAGTACACTGGAAGGGCAGGCGGAG
>CAXBEL010000054.1:0-21297 GCA_963974735.1 uncultured Flavobacteriaceae bacterium
CGCGCCTGCTTTGGGAGCAGGAGGTCGCAGGTTCGAATCCTGCCACCCCGACTTTAATCAAACCCTTGTAAACATTAGCTTTACAAGGGTTTTTTCATTTTCATACTTTAGTCTACTTTACTTTAATTTGCATTTTGACAATCAAAATATGTACTTTGTTTGCCAAAATAAATGCAACTTTTATGCAACTAAATTTTTTCCTAGATAAGCGTTCAAAGAGTAAAAAAGGATTCCCTATAAAAGTAACAGCAACCCATAAGGGTAAGCAGAAAATGAAATCTACAGGTTACTTTTCAGCGGCTAAAGACTGGTCCGGAGAGCGGATTAAAAAATCACACCCACAATATTACGCACTTTCTGAAGAACTCTCTAAGCTTGAATCTAAAATGAGAGCAGCGGAGTTTTCGCACAATTCTTTAGAGGCCGCATTAGATCATGTGTTCAAAGAGCATACCGGCAACTTTACGGATGCGGCTAAGAAATATTTAGATGCTGAAGTGACAAGAAATAAAGAGCATGGACTAAACGCAATAAACAGTTTCCCAAATCTGGAATACTCCGATGTTACCGAAACAGTTGTAAAGGAATATTTGACAACTCGATTAAACAAAGGGTACGCGCCAAATGGCATAAACTCATACCTCAGGCATTTAAGTACATTATGGGATAGAACTACACCAAACGGAACACCGAACCCGTTTAAAGGTATTAGAGCGAAGAAAAAAACTACTCCCAATAAAATATACAGTTTACCAGAGTTGCAGAAAATTGCATACACTAGAACCATACCAACCAGGTTTCGCCCGGATAGTCTGCTCGAAGTAAATTCCCGTAGGTATGTTTGGATGTTAATGTTTTATTTAGGAGGTATAGACCTTTTTGACTTATACCAGCTTCGTTATGATAAAAACGTACGTAATGGACGTATTGAATTTAATAGAGGAAAAGGCGGGACTGATGTTTTTGTAAGCAATAAAATACTCCCTCAAGCCCAAGAGATACTTGATATATTTGACTGCAAACCCTATCTAATTCCTCAAGCTGGCAACTACAGAAACTACCAGAGTAAATTTGTATCCCGTTTTGATCAGTCAATACTTGATCTTGAATTATCAATGAGGCCCTATTTAAAAGCCGCTAGATATTCATTTATAAATCGAGCTAAAGAACTACTAATAGATGAACGTATAGTTAAAGAGATTGTAGGCCATTCTGATCAAAGCGTTCACTCAATATATACAGGTAATTTTACGGATGCAGTTAGAGATGAAGCGCACACTAGAATTATTGAGATTTAGTTTGATTCAGTAAGCGTTTTTTTAGCATTTGAGCACCAGGTTTATCCTTATGCTCAGAGTGAAATCGCTATTATTTAGAATGAAAATCTAAAATATCTGTTAATGATTTCTTTTGAGAATAAGTCAATTCAAATTCCTTAAATTCATTTTTGCCGTAAACTCTAACCTTCACGTGTTCACTTTCTTTAAATTTAAATAAGTCTTCAAAATTCCAAGTTATAAAGCTTTGTTCTTTTATATCTGCGTTCGAAAAAACCTTATCATCAACTTCTAGAAGGTTCTTTGTAATTGTTGAATCATCATCAAAAAGAAAAACTACTTCTTTTGAAAAAACCCAGTTTTTTAGGTATAAAGTTAAGAATGAAAATATATCATTTTTATTCCTAAAACCAGTTTTTATTTTAACTGTCCCAGATTGTATGTTGTTATATGGAAATCTTCTTGAATAAAAAACTGTATCCTTTTTGAATTCATCTACATATTCATAAAACCTACTTTTATTTAAATCAATAATTTCCAAATATGTGTTTTCATTAGAAAACAAAACATACTCGTTTTTATATTCAATATCATTCACTGTGTCTGCATAACAATAAGAAGAAAACCTTTCACCTATAAAAACGTAAGCAACCCTTTTTAAATTTTTATTTTCATCAAGAATATTTTCTTGAAATTTGTGGTACTTATTATTATTCTTAAATTCTAAAGAAATACTTTTTATATTACCATTTTCATCAGTAATGTATTCTGATTTAGAAAAATATTTATCTCTAACACTGAAAGATTTTGAATTATTTTTTAGATTATCACCGAACGAAAAAGGTAAAAAATCCATTTCCTTGATCTGAGAATATCCTGAAAAGCCAAATAAAAGAGCTAAAGTTAGAATTGAGATTAGTTTTTTCATTTTACATCTGTCTTTTTATAATTCTAAATATTTGGTAAACGTCGTTTAAATTTAACTGAAAATCAGTGTATTCAGGGCTTTTGTTGCGAGAATGACACGTTATATCTCCCGTTTTAATATTAAAGTCAATTATATCCTTATGAAATATATTTTCCTTGCACAGAATCACAAAGCCGTGATCGGCCGCTCTGAAACCGTCTTTCCATAAGTGACGACCTAATTCACGTCCTAATACCAAAGCGCCATCGGGAACGTCATTAATACTACCACCATTCATACTATTTCCATTTATCTTAAATGCCTGGTAATGGCCCCGTCCATATCTATCCACATTAAAAACAACCCTTTCAAAATCCCGATGTACTGTCGCTTCCTCCGCGCTAACTAAATAACTAGCATAAGCTTCAAATGGGATTAAACTCACTTCAATATCAAAACTTCCATCTGGCTTTTCTACAAATTTGTTGCCGTTGCTGTTGTAAACCTCTTCATCATTAATTATATCATTAACCATAGGCGGTGATTGATATTCATTTTTTGTGATTCCTTGTGATAACGCCCTTTCTAAAATTGTGATTTTCTTTTTTGGAATATTACTTCCGTTTTCATAATTGTATATGGTATTCTTGTGCATACCCGCTAATTCAGCTAATTCCTCCTGACTTAGACCTATGGCCTCCCTTTTAGCTTTTAATTCTAGTGCAGTCATAAAAAAGTGACTTGAAAACGTTAAAATTTGAAAAATGTGACTTTAAAGTGTTGTAATCACAAAAATGTGATTATATTTGTGATAACAAAACGCAAACAAAGTGTTTGACAAATGTAAAACAAAATACTCGATCTAAAATTGACAGATTGCTATGATAGATAAAAGAACAGCCAGAGCGATTAGAAAAGTAATAGGCGCAAAGCATATCCAAAAAATAGTCGATTTCGCAAATGAGATAAATTTTGTTCACGGCTATAAAAATGAAGATACTCTTAAAGCTATGGTAGGTTATTCTTTTAGAAATGCTAGAGAAATTCCGCACATAGAGCTGTTAATCAAAAAATGCGCAAAGCATTATAAAGATGAAAAGTTAAGAGCAATTGAAGCCAATAAAGAGTTCGTTCAAGAACTTCAACAATCAGCATAAAAAAGCCCTGTAGCTCCAACTACAAGGCAAACACATAAATCTCAAATATTCACTATTAAATTTTCAAATTATGCACCACAAAAGTACTACAACCGAAAACTTACCACAAGCTGTAATTGCAGGCCTAGATTTAAAGAATCCTATTGATTTAGAATTCGTAGGTATTAAAAAAGATATGACAGTTCGCTTCTTTCAAAGTGGTCAGTGTTATCCATTTAAAAAACTTCAAGCATCTTATTTCGCTTTAATTCTTAATGAATTTTACAAAGATAAACCGGCACAAAAATTCTTTAAAGTATTAGAAAAAGAAGAAGGTGTAACTCTTTCAACTGTACGCAAAGTTGAATTATACACTTACTATATGTGGGGCGGGTTAGATCACAAGCCAGATATTAAAAATGGTGAGTTACAACCATCTGAAAATTTCAGACATATTGAGAATTGTCCATCACTGGCTTTCGCTAATAAATCTTTAAAGATTAATGGCGCAGAACTAAACACCAGAGATCTTCTAATTATAGATATGTCTGCTAGAGGCTGTACAGATTATGAGATTGCGGACGCACTTCACATTACTGTCATCACACTGAACCACCACAAGAAAAACCTTTTCACTAAGACCGGAACAGACTGCAAGCTTAGTCTGGTTTCAGCTTCTTACAAATCTCAAATACTAGCATAATGAAAGCACTACACTTAAAATATCAGTTTATGAGTCCTTCAGAAATAGAAGTTCAAATAGAGAAAACAGCTATTGAGGTTATGAAGTTTATGCGAGTTGCTTTCTCAGACGCGCTTAATTATGTAGAGCGACTAGTTGATGCTGAAGCTAAAGGAATGCCAGTTCAAAATGTTATTGACCTAAAAATAGTTGAATCACTTCGATCTAAGAATTACGCTAAAGCAATGGACGCTAAGTCTGCTTTAGAGAATCATAAGATGCATAGAGCACAAGCATAATTGAAAAACCCAATCAACATATTAACCCTAATTCCTTCAAACGTGGTTTGGATTCCTTTTAAGGTTGCCAAAGATGTGCTTGAAGTTTCAGACAGGACCTTGAGAAGAAGGCTTGATGAACGGGATAATACTGGTGAGCGTGTAATTAAAATAAGAAGAAAAAACAGAGCAGGTCATATTGAGGTAGAACTCCATAGCCTTCTCAATTATAAAATCAAAAAATCAGCCTAATGAATCCATATGTAGAAATAGCTAAGAGACACTTGAGTATAGAGCAACTTCAAAGTATTCTGGATGAGAAAAAAGGCAATTTAAAAACAATGTCTTATGAGCAGCAACGCACAGCATACTACGCAGAAGAGTTCAAAAAACTTTATAAAAGCAAAATGCGAAAACGGACGGTGGCTATTTAATGGTAAACGACTGGAGCAAACTAGCAATTCTGAGAGACAATATATAAATCAACTTTTTCAAGAACTAAAACACCAACCTAATGAACAAGCATAAAATAAGCGCAAAAGACTTCAATGTTGAAAGCTATGATTTAGGAGAATCAGCAGGCAGACAATTAGGTATAGTAATCGGTTTATCATTTGCCTTTTTCCTATTCCTGATCTATCAAATCTATCTACTATGAAAGATTCAGTTTTTATAAACCTTTTAAAAAAGGCACAGTTAGACACTGGAGAAGATCTTGAAACTGTGGGTTTCTCAGCGAAACTAAACCCGTATGAAATGAGCTTTTATGCTGAATTGGTTACCGGTCATAATATAACCATTGAAGATTTCGGACATCAATACGGAAAGAGCTGGCAGCAATTAGAGCCAACACCAGAGCAGCGCCTGGCCTTACAGGAATTAATGAATAAAACGGTTGAGAAACTTGAGAGACGAGAAGATCAACCAGAATTCTTTGACCATTACACAGAATACGGAGTATCAGAATCAATGTTTTTTAACCAAAATAACTATTAAGAATGAGTACAGCAATCGCAGAATTAGAGCAAGACCAAACAATCGACTTGGCAAAATTAGAAGCAAACCTTCTTCCAGAACTTCAAGGATGGAAGGAAAAGCAACTGGCAATCGTAAAGGATAATCCTTACGTAGCAATTGAAGACACTTCAACATACGAGGAAGCTAAGAAAGCAAGAACAACTCTTGTTACGGCTAGAACAGATGTGCAAAAGCAGGAAAAGACAATCGCTTCAAAGTTAAAATCCTTCAGAACTAAAGTTGCCGAAGCTTCACAGGAGTTGATTGATATCACTCTCCCTCACGAGACAAAGCAGCAGGAAGAAGTAAGACGCTACGAGGAAATCAAAGAGCGTGAGAAAGCAGAGAAGGAACGTATTGAGCAGGAGCGTAAGGATAAGATATTGAGCGGTATTGATGCTTTTTATCAGAGTTGGAAGTTTATAGTTTCAGAGATGACTTTCGAAAAGATCGAAGAAACCCAAGCCACATACAACAAGGTAAAGGCAGAGAATTCTAATAACGATTATGAAGAATTCGAAATGGATTATGCTGAGAAGGTTAGACTTCTAGATTCTCAATTTGAGGAGCGTATAAAATTTGTAACCGAGCAGGAGGAAGCCCGTGTTGAACGTGAACGCCTAGTAGAAGAACGTGCAGCATTTGAAAAACAGCAAAAAGAAGCTCAGGAAAAGGCAGCAGCCGAAGCCAAAACTAAAGCAGAGCAGGAGGCTAAAGAAAAAGCTGCCCGCGAAGCTGAACGGGCACAAATTCAAAAAGAGCGAGAAGAACTTGAAGCCAAAAAGAAATGCATTGACGATGCCGAGGCAGAACGTCAGGCTAAAATTAAAGCAGAGCGCATAGCAGCTGAAGAAAAAGCCGAAGCAGAACGCAAAGCTAAAGAAGATGCCGAAACTAAAGCTAAAGCAGAGCAGGAAGCTAAGGAACGTGCTGAACGTGAAGCTAAACGTCTGGAAGATTTGAAGCCTAGTAAAGAAAAAGCTATTGCTTTCTTGAATGGTTTTGAGTTTCCTAAAGTAGTTCCAGACTTCGGAAAAAGGGAAGTCAACGAGTTAGTCTTGGCATTTGAAAAGCAATGTAGAGAGATTCAAGAGGATTATATCAACCTATTAAAAAACCTGAAATAATGTACTTCACAGATAGCCGCATTAGCATAGACAAACGAATGGAAGAGGGTAAAACACTTCTATTCCCGGTAACAGATCCAGACTACCGCCAAAAAGCGGAGAAACACGCCAGACAAAAAGGAAGCTATCCCTATAGCGCTTTTAAAACTATAAAAAATGAAACGGTATTCGCAGGAATTGCGGTGCCTCAATAATTAACCATTTAATATTTAAACAATGTCACAAGAATCAGAAGTAAAAAAAGCAGCAGGAACAGAGGTAGCATTCCTTATTCCAGATACTGAAAGCTTAGGCAAACTAAGTAGCCTAGAGCCACAATTTAGTTTAAACCTAAAATACAAATCAGCAGACGATTGGGCGGCTTTAAAAGGCCAAGCATTACGCGCATTCTTTATGGGATTAAAAGAAGTTCCTAGCGAAGACGGTGAGTTAGTAAAGTGCGGTGTTTTTGTAAGCGAGAAGGAGTGTTTTCTATCAGGCCAAATGACACTTGTAGAAGCTGTAAAAAACCTTAATCCTAAAACGCCGGTACAGATCACCTACCAAGGTAAGAAGCAAAACAAATCAACTGATGGCAGCACTATGCTATTTGATGTAGAAAAGCTAGGGTAATGGATTTTAATCAAATCGCAGAGCAAATAGCAACAGAATCAAAAGGTCTCGACTTCGGGGCCTTAGATTCTCTTGAAAGCAAAACCCAGCAATGGCTTCAAAAAAGAAGAGGCCGTTTTACAGCTTCCGAATTTCATCGGTTAATGGGATATAGATCTAAGGCTGAGTTTCCAAAAGGAGCTGAGACTTACGCAATGGAGAAAGCGGTTGAAGCTTTGACTACTGAAAGTGATCATTTCACCAGTGCAGCAATGCAACACGGAAATGCTTACGAGGTTGAAGCTGTTGAATACTTTATGGAGATCACAGGCATTGAAGTTGAAAAGTATGGTAATGAGCAGGAATTTATTGAGTTAGGTGATGATGTTGGATGCACACCAGACGGTAGAATAGGATCTAAAGGAGGCTACGAGGGCAAAGCGCCAAACAGTAAAACCCATTTGTTCTACTTGACTAATGTAAAGAATGCAGCAGACCTTGAAAAGCATTGCTCAAATTACTTCTGGCAGGTTATGGGGAGTATGTATGTGACCGGGGCTGATTTCTGGTACTGGGTTTCTTATGATCCACGTTTCAAAAAGCCTGAACATCGTATGCACATCTTAAAGATTGAGCGTGATGAATCAGCAATTGAAGATTTGAAGCGCAGACTTCGCCAAGGGATTAAATACCGAAACGATAAAATTAAAGAGTTAGGATAATGGAAATATGGCGCGACGTGAAAGGTTTTGAAGGTATATACCAAGTTAGTAATTATGGTAGAGTGAAATCCTTAGATAAAGAAGTTAGAAATAACAGAGCAACCTTTATAAGAAAAGGCAGGATTCTTAAACCCGCTCCAAATACCAAAGGATATTTAACTGTAGTCCTATGCGATAAAGGAAACAATAAAACATTCAAGATACATAAGCTAGTAGCTATTGCATTTTTAAATCACAAGCCTTGCGGAATGGATGAAGTTATTGACCATATAAACGAAGATAAAACTGATAACAGGTCTTGGAATCTTCGTAAAACCTCAAACAGGGAAAATCTTTCTAGGTCTTATAAGAATGCTTCTAGCAAATACACCGGAGTCAGTTGGATTAAAAATAGAAATAAATGGAAGGCTTGTATTCATTTGAATGGTAAAAATTATCACTTGGGTAATTATGATAATGAATATGAGGCTTCGAAAGCTTATAAAAATGCCTTGAAAAATGGGGTTACCTAAAAAAATAGATATCAGAACCGAAGTACATAATGGCAATCTCACTCTTAATAGGGATGTTATAAAAAGTGCTATTGAGCAATACGAAGGTAAAGAAGTAACACTCACTATTAAAAGGTATTACAAAAAGCGAAGCAACGACCAGAACGCATACTATTTCGGGGTAATTGTGGAGCACTGGAAAAATCTTTTGAGAACGGAGTGGCAAGAAGTTTTGACGAAAGACCAGGTACACGAATTCCTTAAACAGAATCTGAGCTTCGAGGAAAAGGTAGACGAGGAGACAGGGGAACTCATTTTCAACCCCATTAACGGAAGACCTATTGTGAAGCAGAAGTCCACCACTTCAAACAACACTTGGGATCAAGAAGAATACCATAAGGCAGCTAGGGATTTGGCTTTTGAAATGTTCAACTACGAGATCCCGCTTCCAGATAAAGAACTAAAAGCAACTTATTAAAATGCCAAGACTAGATAAAGACAGACAAAAAGAACTTGAGCCAAAGCGTATGAATTTCGCTATTCAAGAGATACAAAAAATTGGATGTGAAATCATAGAGATAACGGACAATAGAATTGATTTTGTTTTTGATTCTGAAGTAATCCAGTATTTCCCTTACTCAGGATGGCACACCGGTAAATCAATTACAGATGGAAGAGGCTGGAAGAAACTATATAATCAGATAAAGAAATGAGCGCAACAACTGAATATAAAGTATTTCACCCTGTAAAAGGAATCCTTCGGGTTTACGGATTTAATGAGAAATATGTTTTCACTAATGATTTGAATAGCCCTGAACATCTGGAAAATATTTTTCCTATTGAAGAATCTATTCTAATTGAAAAAACACCATTCCCAGACACCGAAGGAAACCCAATTTACGAGGGAGACCAGCTAATTGATTTAGACGTAGAACTCGAAGAAGGAGTGAAGCTTGAAGAAACCAAACAGCAAGTGTACTGGTGCGATAAAAAAGGAGCGTGGATGCTTGACCACTCATTTAAGCAAGATAAAGGTTCTGGAGAATTTCTCTACAAGGAACTTAGAGACTTCCGGTTCAAAATAGCCGGTAATATTTATCAATCAAATAATAATTAAACAATGGCAAACACAATATCAAAAAAAACAATTGAACTCTATAAAATTAGAGGTGATCACGGGATCTATGCAGACATCTCAATAGACGAATCTGGCGATAATGCAGGGCGTATTCAAATAGCTTCAGATTATGGGTCTTGGGAAAATTATTGGGGCGCTTGTGCTACTTCATTTAAGCAGTTTCTAATTGGATTAGACATTCATTACACCGCAGGTAAATTTGGAGCAGATAGATGGTTTGATTTGGATGCGACAATTGAATCATTAAAAGATCAAATCAAGGATTATACTCGAGATAAATTAGAGTTGAGAGAGCTTAATTTAGAATTATCAAGCCTTAAAAACTGTTCATGTAAAGAAGAGTTTATCGCTGTAATTCAAGGGTGCGAAAGTCTTATGGATATGACTAATCATTGTCCTGATTTATGCACAGACATATCACCTGCATTTAAAAGCTTCTGGTCAAACCTATGGCCAACGCTAATTGAAACACTGGAACAAGAAATTCCACAAACTGTAAAAAACTAATAATGTCAGGAACAGTAAATAAAGTAATGCTTATTGGTCACACTGGAGACGATGTAAAAATGCACTATTTCGAGGGAGGTGGAAGCGTTGGTCGTTTCTCTATAGCCACAAATGAGGAATATACTAATAAGCAAACGGGAGAGAAAGTAAGCTCAACAGAATGGCACTCTTGTGTGGTAAGAAACAAAGGCGCTGAGATATGTGAAAAGTACCTAAAAAAGGGAGATAAGGTTTACGTAGAGGGTAGAATCAAAACCCGAAAATGGCAAGACACCAACGGCACTGAAAGATTTTCAACCGAAATAGATGTAAGTGAATTCACATTTCTAACACCGAAAACATGACACCACGTGTAAAAGCATTACTAGATCAAATTTCCTCCGGGAAACTACAGACGGATATGGCTAGAGTACTCCACCACATTAAAAATAAGCCATATACAACACTTACTGAATTAGAGCGCAAACTCAATATGAAGCATCAAACCGCTTCAGCTAGAGTAAGTGATTTACTTGATCTAGGATTGATTGAAGAGCAGGGAACTAAGAAATCACACCACAGTTTCCAGACTTATTTCAAGTTTCAACCTAGCATCACTAAGCAAGAGTACAACGCTAGAAAGCGTAAAAAGACCAAATATCAACACTGGCTAAAAAAAGGGTTAAGCCAGTTTGAAGAGTTTATCAACCCATCACTTAAACACGAATTATCAAAAACAACTTAGAATGAAAAAAGTAGCAGAAGATTACAGACCAAACGAGATCGTTTTTACAGCGGAATCAACACGTGTTCCTGCAGTATTAGGTCAATTTGAAACAGAGGAGGATGCTCGAATATTTATGAGTACAAACCTATTAGCAATGGGCTCTAAATTGACAACAACTCGTTATATGGACGATTTTGAACTGGAGCAAATTAGAGATGAATACTCCGAAGAACTTGAGGACGTGCTACCACGATACAAGTCTGACCATATGAAAAAGCTTGAAGACCTGGAACGCGCAAAGCAAGTTGAAAAAGAAGCTAAAGAAATGGTTAATGCGAGTTTGAATAAAATTCAGCAATTGGCCGCAGAAGCAACTGAGCGTATTACTGAAATAGATCTTGATCCATCAGTAACCTGGGAAGTGCCCTATGATGGTAAACGCTATTACTATACTCTTATTGATGCTGAATTGAAACTGGCAAAAGTAAGAGAGATACCACAGTTCGAGATTGAAGACCTTCTTACCAGCTGTGATAAGAATGCGATCTTTTTTGACCGCCTTAAAAAAGCTGCAAACGAATAGTGGGGAGACTCAACAATAAACGCGGCAGACCTTCCAATTACCGAAAATCCCTTAAGAATAATCCCTATTGGGATCTCGTAAAAAGGAAGGTCAAGATCCGCGATAAATTCCAATGTATCATTTGTGCCGCTAAAATCAGACTTGAAACACACCATATCAGGTATGAAATCAACGGCACAAAGATATTTGGTAAAGAACTTGAATTTTTAGAATGGCTCTGTTGTCTTTGTGAAACCTGCCACCAACACGTTCATAAATCGCCAAAGCATTCACTTAACCCGAATAATCCTAACAAGAAAAGCATCAATGATTTCAAATAACTACAGGACAAATGTAGGGGAGAAATCGAGAGTGCACAATAATAGATAACTATGAAAATTTATACAGGCACCATCGTAGAGATATCAAAACTAGATCCGGACGGAACCGGTCACCAAAAACGAAAAATTCAATTAGAGGAAGAAGGAAACCAGATTTCATTCATAGAGTTTAACGGGGCCAGAATGCTTGCTGTGCTCTCTGAATTCAAAGAAGGAGATAATGTCCTTGTAGCTGCAGTTAATAAAGGTAGCGTATCTAAAAGCGGAGCCAGGTACAACAATATAATAGCCAAGTCAATTAAGGCTGTGAAAACTCAATTAGTATGAAAACAATTTTCAATTCAGAATTTTTCCCAACTCCGGAAGCTGTAATTGAGGATATGCTTTTTGGTGTTGATATTCAAGATAAAGTTTTCCTTGAGCCATCAGCCGGTAGCGGTCATATAGTTGAAGTCTTAAACGAACGAGGTGCAAAACAAGTATTGGCATTTGAAGAACTTGAAGATCTTAGAGCAATACTAAGTTCTAAATGTAAAGTGATAGGCGAGGATTTCCTGCAATGCAAGCCAGAGCAGATAAGTCACGTTCATTACATAATAATGAATCCGCCTTTCAGCAACGCAGACAGACACATTCTTAAAGCTTATGAAGTAGCACCGGAAGGATGCCAAATAATAGCATTATGCAACTGGGAAACTATCCACAATTCATTCTCTAGAAATAGAAGACAATTAGAAGTATTAATAAAAGAAAACGGAAGCTCTACGAATTTGGGTCCTGTTTTCTCAGAAGCAGAACGCACTACTGGAATCGACATAGGACTAATCAAATTAATAAAGCCGGTTATTTCAGATCAAACAAAATTTGAAGGATTTTATTTGGATGCAGATGAAGAATTTGGAGGACAAGAAGGTTTATTGCCTTACGATGAAGTAAGAGATATAGTAATGCGATATATCGGAAGCTTAAAAGAGTTTGACGAGTTTGTAGAGCGCGCCAATAGATTAGACGCATACATCAAGCCGATAGGAATGGGAGGTCAGATAGGTATCTCTTTAACGCATCGAAAATCAACGCTTGACAAAGAAGAATTCTCGAAAGAGCTTCAGAAGATAAGTTGGGAGTGGATCATAGGGAAACTCAAAATCAAAAAGTTCGTGACTTCTAAAGTTATGGAAGACATCAACAAATTTGTAGAGCAGCAGACTCACATACCCTTTACACAGAAGAACATTTATCAAATGATGGATATGATTGTTCAGACACGTGGCCAAACGATGGATAAAGCCATTATTGAAGCTTTTGATAAGATCACCAGTTATCACGATAAGAACAGATATAACCTTCCGGGCTGGAAGACCAACAAGCATTATTTGGTAGGAGAAACATTCATTTTTCCATACATGGTAAAACAGAGTTACCACGGTCATCCAGAGACTGAATGGAGTTCAGATAACAAAATGGATGATATCAATAAAGTCCTATGCTACTTAACCGGTAAAAGTTGGGATTCAATGCTGAGTTATTACAACCGCATAAGAACGGAGAACTGCTATCTATCTGTAGAAGGAACCACGATAACAGATATAATCTACAACAAGGCTTTAAATAGATCAGGAAACAAATACGGGAGCCCTACAGCATTCACAGAAGAATCAGCTAAAGAATTTGCTGAAAATTATTACCCCGGCAAGAAATACAGCCTTTTTAAGCGTCCTGAATGGGGCCAGTGGTGCGACTGGGATTTCTTTGAGTTTAAATGTTATAAGAAAGGTACTGTTCACTTCAAGTTTAAAGACCGCGATGTATGGGCTTTGTTTAACCAACGTGTAGCGAAAATAAAAGGATTTCCGCTACCTGAAAAATTTTAGAAATGAGTAAGCGATTTATAGACAACAATATACTGCCTAAAGCTTTCCGCAAGCTTGAACCAAGCTTGAAACTACATTGGTACTACTTATGGAATCATTGTGATAAATCGGGAGTTTGGGAAATGGACGATGATCTTTTTGAGTTTGAAAATGGGATTGAATTTGATATTAATGGATTTAAAAAAGCTTTCAAATCACTAATTGAAATTTCCGAAGATAAAATACTTATCAAAGATTTTATAAGAGTGAATTATGGGGATGAAGTTAAAGAAAGTTACAATCCTCACAAACCTGTTTTACGTGCAATATCTAAAAATAACCTAAAGCTTGAACCAAGCTTGAACCAAGCTTCATTTAAGCTTGTAGATGTAGATGAATATAAAGAAGAAGATGAAAAAGAAGATGAAAAAGAAAAAAAAGCAATGCCTAAAAAATCAAAAACTGAATTAGCAAAAATCGAAAAACCAATTGAATCCAATTTAGTTTTTCCATTTGAAACTAAAAACTTCAAAGCTCAATGGGATCATTGGAAAGTTTTCAAGAAAAAGGAATTCAGATTTAATTACAAATCACTTCAAAGCGAGCAGGCAGCATTGACAGAATTAGGAAACAAGTCTAACGGAGACGAGAAAACAGCAATTGCAATTATGCACCAGTCTATGGCTAATGGATGGAAGGGATTTTTTGAACTAAAGAAAAATAAAAATGAAACAGCTAGCAAAACCAATAAGCAAATCTTTGACACCGCAATGGAAAGCGAAATTGGAAAGAACTTTAGGTTTAAGTAAATCTATCATTCAGCAGGAATCGGGTGTACTTGTAAGGCAGGAAATGAATCTAAGTATTCAAGATACATTCTCGGAACCAAACATTAGAAGTGTTTTTAAAGGTGATCACGGTGGAGTAGGATTTAGTGTTGTGAATATTTTGGTAACCCGATTTATTGATTCATTTGCTTTCAGTAACAAAATGAGTCCGGATCAAATTGAAATGCTAACTGTAGACACTCTGGAAAATTTCTCATACGAAAGCCTTCAAGATATTATTCTGTTTTTCAAGATGGCTAGATCTGGAAAGTTTGGAAATACACACCGTAGCCCAGATAATAATTTGATTTACGGTGAATGGTTTCCAAAATACTTGGAGCAAAAAGCATTGATCAGAGAGCAGAATTACGATAAGGAAAAAAATGAATTAAGAGCAAAGGTTGTAACCACTGAGGACGTTAAAAAAACCTATTCTGAGATTGAGAAGAAAAATCTGCATCAACAACGCCTTCAATACATTGAAAAAATCACAAAGGATATGGACCGGCAAATTCTGGAAGATACCATTGTTGACTGGGAAAAAGATGAAGCTAGAAAGCCTTATGTGAAATATTTAAAAATGAAAAGAAAAACTGTTTGATATGGAAGATTTAATTGACAAAGAGAAAGAGGATTTGGATTTGATTTGTAATACAGTCTGTGACTTTTTTAAACTAAGCGGGGAGCAATTATTTAAAAAATCCAGAAACCGAGCAATACTAGTACCAAGACAGTATTTCCATTATTTGGCGAAGATAATCACAGATCTTGAATTAAGAAAAATAGCGATTTATTCACTAAAATATGATAACGGGTACGATCACGCTACTGTGCTACATTCCAAAAAAACGGTACTAAAAAACATTTCGATATACAGAAAAGAAAAAGAAGTAGTTGAGTTTTTGGAGAGAAGAATTAAATATCTTTTAGATAAAAATGAAATTAAAACATTTAAAGCTGATGTAATTCGTTCAATCGAATCTTGCGAAACATTTGAAGATTTGCTGTTTAATTTTAAAAGAAATGTAGTGCAGTTAAATAATATTTAGCGATATGAGAAAACGACTTTCAGACGCTAATCGCAAATACATAATCGAAAATCGGCTGAATTTATCTAGCGTAGAAATAGCAGCTAAGCTAAATATTCACCCGAGTACCGTTCAAAAAATTTTAAGAGATGCAGGACTTGAGGTAAGTAAAAAGCTGATGTATGAGCGTATTGCTAATAAAGCAAGAGGCCGCACAAGCTTTACTTCTGAAATGGATGAATTTTTAAAAGCTAATTACCTGACTATGCCGGTTAAGCCACTAGGGCAGCAAATAGGAAAAAGCTATTGTGGTGTAATGATTCGGTTAAGACAGTTAGGCTTAGAAATTCCTGAAGAAATAAGAGAAGCTAGAAAGAAAAAAGGGCAACGGAAAAAAGGAGAAGTGCCAGCGAATAAAGGAAGACCACAGCGTGAATGGTTATCTGGAAAAGCTTTGAAAAATGTACAAAAAACTCAATTTAAAAAAGGTCACGAGCCTCACAATATAAACTATGACGGTCACGAGCGAATCACAAAAGAGGGCTACATCGAAATCAGGATCAGAAAAGGAAAATATGTTTTAAAACACCGTCACATCTGGGAGCAGACAAATGGCAAGATACCAGATAAACATATTTTATTTTTCAAGGACGGCAACCCTTTAAACTGCCAAATAGAAAACTTAGAAATTAAATCAATGCGGAATAATATGCTTGATAACTCATTGCAGCGATTCCCAAAACCAATACGTAAATCACAAAAATTAATCTGGGAGATTTCCCATAAAATCAAAGAACATGGCAAAGAATAAATTATCAGACTTAAACGATCACCTTTTCGCGCAACTGGAAAGACTTAACGATGAAACTATCAAGTATGAAGAAATGGAAATGGAAATTAAAAAAGCCAAAGCAGTTGCCGGAATCGCTAAGGAAATCGTAAACAC
This sequence comes from uncultured Flavobacteriaceae bacterium, assembly GCA_963974735.1. Lineage (GTDB taxonomy): Bacteria > Bacteroidota > Bacteroidia > Flavobacteriales > Flavobacteriaceae > Leeuwenhoekiella. The sequence goes on from CAXBEL010000054.1 coordinate 16,134, forward strand.
CTCAAAAATTGCTTTACAAGCCTGTCAAATGGTTGCAGATGGAAAAATGGACTCGTCTAAAATGCCTGAGAATTTTGGGGTTAAGCAGATAGGAAACTAATTTGAAACTATAATTTAATCGAAAACTTTTTCATCTAAAAACTAGGAAAAATCACAAGGTTTTCGCATATTGCATACTCGTTACCAATCTTCCTAAGTCCTGTTAATCAGGCAACAAATTTCAAGAATACTTTTTACCAATTTTCCTATTAGGCTTTCGCCTTCAACTTTCCTTTACGGACATTTTATGTCCTTTAGATTTTACATTTCTGCCATTTGGCAATTTAAGATTATATGAAAGCGATAGCTAGCTTATTGATGTTGTTGGTCTGTATGATCAGCTTCACGGGATTCAGTAATACTACAACTGACCTGAGCGAGAATTCAAGCGCGACTGAAATCCATCTGGATCAAGTGGCGAATGTAGTTGCTGGAGTTTCTGTATCTCAGGAATTGCAAACACAAAGTGAGGCTTTTTCAATCTCAAAAAATGTTTTGAACCCTATTCAGAACGATCTACTTGGAAATTATCAACACACCAACGCTGTAAACCTTGTTAATGATGTGGGTAAGCAAAAGGTTAATGATAATAAAGCCTTTACCTCTAAAAATTACCGGAACGCCAGAGACGGATTTAGTTACCGTTTGAATTAGCACATATTAAAAATTTAAAAGCCTCGCTGAAGTAGGTGAGGCTTTTTGAAATGGGGATGTAGCTCAGCGGATAGAGCGGTTTTCTTGCAAGAGTGAAACAGATTTCAGGTCGGTGGTTCGAATCCATCCATCTCCACAAAACACCCAGAGAAGCCCAGTGAAAGTTAGATAAGTCGACAATCTAATTTCTGTAAAGCAGGTAGCCGGGCAATGAAACTACCCATTTAGGGATTGAGCAAATCAAAAATCAATCCTTTGGGTTTAAAAAGATCAGGAGCTTTATAAAGCTAAACAAGTAACTATCAAATAAGGCGAAAGCCAAACAGATAGCCTGGTCTTTTAAAATTTAGAAAATGAAAATCTCACAATGCGAAACAGTAATCAATCTCGATAAGGCAATTACCAGTCACGAGAATATGATTCTAGGAAACGCAAGCGAGAAAGCAAAGCAGCCATACCGCGAAAGGTTGGAGAAACTAAAGGGATTGAGAAAATGAAGCAGCATACAAAAATCTATATGCAAGCCTTAGGTTACGAGAAAGGAGATTTCATCCCTAGTGAGATCAGCGGACAAAAAGCCGTTGATATCTGCCATATAATCCCAAGAGGTATGGGAGGGAATCCAGAAGGAGGACTTGATCGAATAGAAAACCTAATGGCGCAAACACGTGAAGAGCATATTCAATTAGGCGATAAGCGACACACCACCGCAGAACAATTCAGAAAGCACAGAGATTTTCTTGAACTCAACGGGGTAAGTTTTGATTACGCTTGGATGGATGCCCAGATAGCCAAGTATGAAGTTTATGAAATGGATCAGGTATGAGCGCAGTAATAACAATTATAACCGCAGGAATAGTTTGCGGAGGGATAGCAGCTTTGATTTTGCATTTTATTTTGATTAGTAAAAAACGGTCTCCACCCCGTGAGCAAAGTAGACCAAAGAATTGATAATTATATAGAAATCAATTAATTAAAAAATATCAATATGAAACTAAAAATCACTGAAAAGTACATCGATAAGCACACGGGAGAAACCATTCTCGCAAAAGCAACAATCGAGACCACCAAAGAACGCGGAGAAGAAATCATAAAGGCTGGAAAAGCAGTCGAGATAAAGCCGAAGGCTAAAAAGGAAAAGGACAATGGATAGAGAACAACTACTTCAGGAAATAGAAAAGGAATTCGGACCCGGTTGTGCTGCAATATGCAAAGAGCGCGCAAGACAGAAAGAAGTGAAGGGTTATGATGTTGAGAGAGATCTCGAAACCTATTACGGATGTGAGCAGCTAGCAGATGCAAGCGCAACTTATGCAATGCCTCCTAATGATGCTATTGAAAGAGAAGTGTTTTGGCCGTGGGATGTAAATATGTTTAATCCTACTCCAGAAAACAGACAAAAAGAATTTGAAAAGTCAGGAGCGCTTATGGCAGCTCAACTTGATGTAACCATTTCAAAAAACCAAAAGACATGTCAGCAACAGTAACCAGATTAATCAGAATCCAAAAAGCAAAAAGGGAATTATCAAAAACCCCAGAAGGAATAAAGCAAAAGTTAAATCAAGATTTAGCAATTGCTGCATCAAAAAATACCAAACCCCATTTTAACGCTTAGTTGTCGCTAATCGTGGCCTCAGTAATGGTTGTTTCAAAGCTAGGGGGAGTTTGGTTGAACGGAAAGTATTACCCGGCAAATTACTGAAAGACTGGCTTGGCAGTAAAAAGCAACTGCAAAATGAGAGAGGCTGCGGAAAGGCGATCGCACCAGAGACTGGCAGAACAATAAGCTATACGCGAGTAGCTGTTCTTTGAAGGTTCGATTCCTTCCCTCTTTCCAGAAGAATTGAATTATGGCAAACCTACTTGAGCCTGAAGATATAGAGTGGAAGTATTTAAAACATCTTACGATGACCACTCAATCTCATTTCGCTTATAGAAATGAAAAGTTTGCTTTACAGTGGGAGCAAATAACAAATAGAGACGGTCACGGATGGAGTGGTAAAGCTAAGAATTACTATTTCATTGACGGAGTCGAAAGAGAGTTTACAGATATTCAAACTTTATGTGATTGTTGGAATGAGATAAAAAACTTTGACGACCCAAGATCAGAGATTAAATGGGTTAAGGTTATTAAGAAAAAGGAATTATGAAGTTAACAAAGAAGCAAGAAAAATTCGCAACGGAATATGTAAAGCTCGATGATGCATCGGCTGCATATCGTATTGCGTATTCTGCTTCTAAGATGAAAGATACTACTGTAAACCGAAATGCTCATGAGCTTCTTAAAAACAGCAAGATAGCAACAAGGGTAGCCGCGATTCAAAAGGTTGCAGCAGATGTGGCTGAAAAAGAGTTCAGAATTGATTCTAAAGAGATCTTACAGCATTTAAACATTTTACGCACTAGCAGGATAGATCAGTTTGTAGAATTGGTTGATAAACGTGTTTACGATACAGACGAAAAAGGAAATAAAACCTGGTCTATTCAAAAATCACTTCAATTCAAAGCATTTGATAAACTGACTGAAGAGCAGTTGATGTGTATTGAAAGCGTAAAGCAAAATCGATACGGTGAAATTGAATTAAAACTTCACGGTAAGGAATGGACCATTGAGAAGATTGCTAAACACATTGGTTTCTATCAGGTGGATAACGAACAGAAGAAACCACAAACAGAAACAACCCCAGAAGAACGGGATAAGCGAATAAATGAATTAATCGAAAAACACAATGCTAACAGAAAGTGAAGCACTTGAACTCGAACAACTCATTTACGATAAGAATATTGAGGAAAGCAAGGAAGATCTTTTAAAGTTCACGCAAACGACTTTTAGCAAGTTCAACCCTTCTGATTTTCATTATAAGTTCTATGACATACTGAATCGCTTTGCAAATAGAGAGATTAAGAACCTAATCGTTTCAGCTCCACCGCAACATGGTAAATCAGAAGGAAGCTCAAGAAGGCTCCCGGCTTATATAGTTGGTAAACGACCAGATGATAAAATTGCTCTTGTAAGCTATGCAGCCACAAAGGCTCAAAAGTTTGGACGGGAGATCATCGGAATAATGCGGGAGAAACAATACAAAGATATTTTTCCAAATGTACAATACCCTGAGAGAGGTTACACAGGTGCAAAAGCTAATACCAACGAAAACAGAGAGTCAATCAATAGTGATGGCTCGATGAAGTTTGTCGGGGTATCTGGTCCACTTACTGGAGATCCTGTTGATGTTTTGATACTGGATGACTTGTATAAGGATTGGGAAGAAGGAAATTCGCCAATAGTTCAGCGCAAGGTTTGGGATTGGTATATCTCAGTTGCTGATTCTCGATTAAACAATACTAGTCAGCAATTGATTGTATTTACAAGATGGAGTGAAGAAGATTTGATTGCTAAACTTGAGGAAAAGAATCTAGTCGTTGAATGGAATGGAGATGAAAGAATTGATGATCTAGTTTCTAAACTTCGGCCAGATCAATTCTTAAAGATTAATTATCGAGCACTTAAGGAAGGTGAATCAAACGATTATGATCCTAGAGAACCAGGTGAGGCTCTATGGCCTTGGAAGCATAGTAAGTTCAAGCTTGAAAGTACACGATCAAAAGATCCTGACAAGTTCGACTGCCTTTATCAGGGTGACCCTGTAAATAAAGAAGGTTTAATGTATGGTCCATTCAAGACTTACAATCAATTGCCTGAATCCAAAATACGGAAGAACTATACTGATACAGCTGACACTGGACAAGATTATTTGTGTTCAATAAACTATGATTTGCCTTTAAGTTCTGTTGATCCGCATTTGTATGTTACTGATGTACTATACAGCCAAAAGCCAATGGAATACACGGAGCCTGAAACTATAAAGCTTCTAAACTCAAACAACGTCAATAAGTCCAGAATAGAAAGTAATAACGGAGGTAGGGGATTTGCAAGAGTAGTTGAAAAAGGAGTTAAATCCACAGCCGTAGAATGGTTTCACCAAGGCAAAAATAAAGAAGCTCGAATATTCTCACAAAGCGCAACAGTAAACAAAACATTGGTTTTCCCTTCAGACTGGCACATCAGATGGCCTGAATTCTATAAGGCAGTAACCAAGTATAAAAAGCTATTTCAAGCTAATAAACACGACGATGCTCCGGATACAATGACGGGGATAATCGAAACGGAACAGAATAAAGCAACTGTTTCAAAACCAACAAAACCCAAAGGATTAAACTTTGGATCTTAGATTATGGAAGAAGAATTTGACTTTGATTTCACAAGCGCAACAGCGGTAAAAGATTTTCTAGCAACGCAAGACAGCCGCCAGAAGAAAATATCTGAATACGCACTTGAATACAGCGGAAGTGATGACGGTAGAAAATTACGTGACCTGCAAATAGGGAAGCGTGAAGATTATACTCAAGGATCTAAGGCGGTAAAAGCCGAGCGAATAAAAGTGCAGCAGCAAAAGAAGATTGTCAACACGGC
>CAXBEL010000055.1:0-20608 GCA_963974735.1 uncultured Flavobacteriaceae bacterium
CAATAATGCGTGTTTTACCTAAACGCTGTGCCATTAAAATCTGACCAATGGTATTGTTTACTTTATGCGCTCCAGTATGACAGAGATCTTCCCGTTTTAGATAAACTTTTGCTCCGTATTTTTCTGAAAAGCGCTTTGCAAAATAGAGTGGGGTAGGGCGGCCTACATATTCCCGCAGTAATTGATGAAACTCTTCCTGAAAATCATCCTGCTGCATGATTTTTATATAATTCTGCCGAAGCTCTTCTACATTAGGATATAGCATCTCCGGAATATAGGCTCCACCAAAATCGCCGTAGTACCCTTTTTCGTTTACGTTATAGTTCATCTATAAATTTTTTTAAATCTTGTGTGTTTTTTAATCCCGGTTTGTCCTCAAATTTGCTGTTAATATCAACCGCATATATGGGTAACTGAGTTTGAAATATTAACCTGAGTTTTTCTAGTTCCTCCAATCCAATACCACCACTTAGAATGAAAGGTTTTTCTGAAGGATATTCTTTTAAAAGCTGCCAGTCAAACGTGTAGCCATTTCCTCCTTTTTCCTTTCCTTTTGTATCAAAAAGAAATTTATCTACATAAGGCTCAAAGTTTTTTAATACTGAAAAATCAAAAGCATCTTTAATGCTAAAGACTTTCCAAAGATCAATTTCAATAGAATCAGCTTTACATCTTGTTTTTAGATCGGTACAATAATCAACCGATTCTTCACCATGTAGTTGAATAACATTCAGATCTAATTTTTTAAGTTTTTCAATTATATAATCTATTTCGGCGTTTACAAAAACGCCTACTTTTTTAATGCCCGTGGGTAAAGAAGGAATTTTATTGTCCGTAAAATTTCGTGGACTTTTATCATAAAAAATAAAGCCTAAATAATCAGGTTGAAGCTTGGCAACTTCAACAGGATTGTATTTCATACCACAGACTTTTACCTTCATTATTTTATTAATTGATCTATAAATTCTTTTGCGCTTTTCCCCGGATTGTCAGTCTTCATGAAATTTTCACCAATTAAAAACCCTTTATAACCATAGGGTTTTAGTTCCTTAATGGCTTCAACACTGCTGATTCCACTTTCTGAAACCTTTACAAAATCATCAGGAATTTTCTCAGCTAGAGACTTGCTGATTTCCAGGCTTACTTCAAAGGTTTTTAGATTTCTATTATTAATGCCTAACATATCCAGCGAAGGCATAATGGATTTTTCCAATTCCTCCTGATTATGAACCTCTAATAAAACATCCAATCCTAAACTTTTAGCAGTTTCAGAAAATGACTTTATTTCATGGCGTGAAAGGACAGCAGCAATAAGTAAAATGACATCTGCACCGTGGGCTTTGGCTTCAATTAGTTGGTATTCATCAATAATAAATTCCTTGCGCAGCAATGGGAAACTTGCAGATGAACGTGCAATCAAAAGATCGTCCAAAGAGCCTCCAAAATATTTGCCATCGGTAAGTACAGACATCCCAGATACACCAGCTTTTTCATAACCCTGAGCTACATCCTGAACGTTTAAATTATTATTAATAATTGATTTACTGGGAGATCTGCGTTTATGCTCAGCAATTATTCCAGAGTTACTGGAGCGTAAAGCTTTTGTCAGAGAACTGGTATTACGTTCAAAAAGGACAGAATTTTCCAGTTGAGAAATGGGAATCAATCCTTTTTTTAAAGAAATCTCTTTGCGTTTATCTATTACTATTTTATCTAGAATATTCATTCTAACTAATTACTTAATGCTATCAATTTGTTTAATCTTTCTAATCCTTTTCCAGATAAAAGAGATTCTTTTGCCATTTCAAAACCTGCCTTGGGAGAAAGTCCTTCAACCGTTGCAATTGCCATCCCAGCATTTGCAGATACTACGTTATTCTGTGCTGGAGAACCTTTGCCACTAATAACTTGCATAAATATCTTTGCAGAAGTAGCAACAGACTCACCACCATAAATAGCTTCTGGCTTAATTACTTCTACGCCAAAATCTTCTGGGCTCAACATCCGCTCACTCGTATTGCGAATGGCTTTTGTTTTTCCGGTTAGGGATATTTCATCATAACCGTCTGTGGCATGTAAAATGGTAAAATTCTTATCGCCTTTTTGATAGAGGTAACCATACATACGGGCAAGTTCCAAATCAAAAACACCCACCAATTGATTTTTAGGAAATGCTGGATTAACCATCGGTCCCAGCATATTAAAGAACGTTTTTACACCTAGTTCGCGGCGTATAGGTCCCACATTTTTCATAGCTGGGTGAAATAAAGGAGCATGTAAAACACAAATGCCCGCTTCATCTAAACACCGCTTTAAAAAATCTTTTTCACTACTGAACTTAATTCCCAAATGCTCCATAACATTGCTGCTTCCGCTTACCGAAGAAACTCCGTAATTACCATGTTTGGTCACATTAATACCCGCTCCGGCTGCAACAAAAGAAGATAAAGTAGAAATATTAAAGGTATTCTTATTGTCTCCACCTGTACCACACAAATCAATGGAATTGTATTCTCCAAAATCAACTGCCAGACACAAGTCCAGCAATGCATCTCTAAATCCTTCCAATTCGTCAACGGTAATGCTGCGCATCATATAGACGGTAAGAAAGGCCGAAATCTGACTTTGGTTGTATTTTCCTTCAGAAATATTTACGAGTACCTCTCGAGCTTCCGCTTTTGAAAGTATTTCGTGATTTATGAGTCTGTTTAAAATTTGTTTCATTCTTAACTATTCACCCAATTAGCAATTATTTTTTTTCCTTCTGGAGTCAACACAGATTCGGGATGAAACTGTACTCCGCGGACATCATATTTTTTATGCCTTAAAGACATAATCTGACCATTAATATCTAAAGACGTTATTTCCAGATCTTCGGGAAATCCATCGGGAGATACTACCCAAGAGTGGTATCTTCCTATTTCAAATTCCTCAGCGACATCTTTAAAAATGTTTTCATCCTTAACGGTCTGTTTTGCTGAAGTGGCTACGCCGTGAAAAACCTGATCTAAGTTGGTTAACTTTCCGCCAAATACTTCGCCAATTGCCTGCTGTCCCAAACAAACGCCAAAAATACTTTTTGTGGGAGCATATTCTTTTATAATAGCTTTTAAAAGTCCGGCTTCATCTGGGATACCTGGCCCGGGTGAAAGCAGAATTTTATCAAACGCAGCGACCTCTTCCAGCTTTAGTTTATCGTTTCTTATTACAGCTACTTCGCAGTCCAAATCCTCCAGATAATGAACCAGATTGTACACAAAGCTGTCGTAATTGTCTATTACCAATACTTTTTTCTTCATTTTATATCTCTTCTGCCAGTTCAAGCGCTTTAGTTAAGGCTCCTAATTTGTTATAAACTTCCTGAAGTTCCTTTTCGGGAACACTGTCACTTACTATACCCGCGCCTGCCTGATAATGGAGTTGATGGTTTTTACTTAAAAAAGAACGAATGATTATGGCGTGATTAAAATTGCCATTAAAATCCATAAACCCTAATGCGCCGCCATAAAAGTCCCTATTGATATTCTCATATTTTTCTAAAAGTTGCATAGCCATATGCTTGGGTGCGCCACTTAAAGTACCTGCCGGAAAAGTATCTGCTACCACTTGCATAGTAGATGTGCCTTCGTGAATCTGACCAGTTACCTTACTTACTAAATGTATCACGTGAGAGAAAAACTGTACCTCTCTATAAGTTTCCACTTTAACCTGTGAACCATTTCTGCTTAGATCATTCCGGGCAAGATCAACAAGCATGACATGTTCACTGTTTTCTTTAGTATCTACCGAAAGTTTTTTGGCGAGTTCTGCATCCTTTTCATCATTACCAGTACGTTTAAAAGTTCCTGCAATGGGATGAATTTCAGCTTTACCCTCTTTTACTATAAGTTGTGCTTCTGGCGAACTTCCAAAAATTTTAAAGTTCCCATAGTCAAAATAAAATAGGTAAGGAGAGGGGTTTACACTGCGTAAAGCGCGGTAAACATTAAATTCATCTCCAGTAAAGCTTTGGGAAAATCGTTTGGATGGTACAATTTGAAAAACATCGCCACGCTGACAGTGTTTTTTACAGGTTGCCACAAGTTCCTTATAATCCTCATCACTTATTGTGGTCGTGGGTTCACCTTCACGCTCAAAGTGATATTCAGCAAAATTCTTAATCTTAAGCAACTGCTCAATATGTTCTACATTATTTTCTCCAGAATGGGAGTGTGAGAAAATATAAGCTTCATTATTAAAGTGATTTATAGCTATCACATTACCATAAACGGCGTAATAAATATCTGGAATCTGAAGATCCCCTTTCTTTTTTGAAAGTTTTATCTGCTCATAATACCGAACAGCGTCGTACGACATATAGCCAAAAAGACCATTATGTATAAATTTATAATCTGTATTTTCAGTCTGAAATGACTTTGCAAAATCTTCAAGAATCTGGACTACATTAGTCTCTTGCTCAATTTTCACTTCCTCTTTTCTGCCATCAGGAAATTCTTGAATTATAGTTTCATTTTCAACCTTTATGGAAGCAATAGGATTACAACAGATATAACTAAATGTATTGTCGTTGGCCCGGTAATCACTACTCTCCAGTAAAAGACTGTTTGGAAATTTATCCCTTAGCCTTAAATAAACGGACACCGGAGTAATTGTGTCTGCCAGTAATTTTTTGCTGAAGGTTTTTAGGTTGTATTTCATTTTCTCTTATTTCAAAAATCTCAAGTTATTGTAAAAACAAAAAGGCTTGTCGTGATGACAAGCCTTTTATATGTTTTATAAATATAAGGTTTCGATCACGACATTACTGTTGCGAGATCCACCACCAAGTATTTATTGTTCTGTTTTTCATAATTCGAAATTCAAAGATAGAAATAGAAGTGTAAAAGACAAACTATTTTCTATTGAATAATGAAAAAAGATAATTAGAATTTTAATTCGATAGCTAAAGTGAAATCGTCATAGATAGTTTTGTCTCCTAAATTGTCAAAAAAGCTACCAGAACCGTAACGTACATTAAACTTACTACGGTCAATTGTTAATTTTGTGCTAGCTGTATTATCTTCAACAGCAAGATCAAAGCTAATAGGTTGTGTAGTTTCTTTTATAGTGATGTCACCATCTACTGCATAACCTGTAGCCGTTTTAGTTGCTTTGGCTATAACTAAAGTAGCTGTAGGAAAGTTTTCGATTCCGAAGAAATCATCACTTTTTAAGTGACCTTCTAGTTGACCTTTGCTTTCTCCAGTTAAATCTGTAGTGACAATACTTGTCATATCGATTACAAATTGCCCACCAGATATTTGGTCGTTTTCCATTTCAAAATAACCTTCTTTAAGGTTAATAGTACCTTCGTGTTTTCCGGTTACTTTTTTACCCACCCATTTTATAGAGCTGTCTTTAATGTTTACTTTTTCTGCCATTGTATTTGTGTTTGTAAATGATGCAGTGCTAAATGCTACCGCTAGAATTAATACTGATTTTAAGGAAGTTTTCATAGTTTCTGCTAATTGATGTATATACAAATGTTGAATTAAAAAAAATTAAATAGTTTCAAAAAGTTCGTTCATAGGTCTTCTCACCTTAGCGTAGTGCTGCGTGTCATCTTCTTCACTTCTGTACCCTATAGGCACAATAACTGAAGCATTAAGATTTTTATCTGTAAGACCTAGGATCTCATTAAATTGACCAGCGTCAAAACCTTCCATAGGGCAAGCATCTATCTTAAGACTTGCTGCGGCAACAAGAAGATTGCCTAAAGCAATGTAGGTTTGTTTTGCTGTCCATTGATTTTGAGCTTCATCAGAAAGTTCTACCAGCTTACCTTTCATAAAAGTTGCCATTCTTTCAAGACTTGCTCTGTCTGTTTTTCTTATTTCGCTTATAGAATCCATATAACTGTGAACAAGATTAGCGTCAACATGAGTTCGATTTGCAATTACAATAAGGTGAGAAGCATCAACTACCTGTTGTTGTCCCCAAGCGGCTGCAAGCAAATTCTTTTTTACTTCAGGATCAGAGATAATAAAGATAGAGTAGGGTTGCAGGCCGTAAGAGGAAGCAGATAACTGCATCGCTTGCATAAGCGTCTCGATATCTTCATTAGCCACTTTTTTATTTGCGTCAAATTTTTTTGTGGCGTACCGCCATTGTAGTGCATCAATAAGATTATTCATCGTTTCTTAATTTATCTAATAAATTATTTAGGGTTTCTAGTTCTGTCTCGCTGAGGTTAGCTATAAGTTCTTCATTACCTTTTAAAGTAATAGGATCGAGTGTTTTTAATAAAGCCGAACCTTCTTCTGTAATAAATATTTCTACTTTACGTCTATTTTGCTCACAAACTTGTCTATTTACATAACCTTTAGTTATCAATTTGTCAACAAGTCGAGTAGTATTACTGTTCTTATCCACCATACGCTCTTGTATGGTTGAAAGATTAGTGGGAACTCCTCGCTGGCCTCTCAAAATTCTAAGCACATTATATTGTTGAATGGTAAGATCATGTTCTTTTAAAACTGAAGCTGCCTTTTCTTCCATATACCTGGAAGTGTACATCATATTTATTACAGTTCTAGTCGGAATGTCCATAGGTTGGACTGATTTTATAACATCTTCAATAGTCATAGTCGTATGTACAATATTTGTATATACAAATGTAATTATAAATTTGATGTATCCTAGAATTTTGATTTTATTTTAACATAAAATTGTAAAATGAGATTTAAGAAGTCTGGTTTTTAAATTACATTAATATGTTAAATATATGTTAGTGTGTTTCTAATTGGCCATTTTTTAAGATAGTTACCTTTAATTTTGCCCCGATTTTACCCCAATCAATGACATGTATATAACAAGATTCTCGTTCTTTTTTATTATTTTAGTAGGATTCAATTCTTGCAAAGACAAGGTGTCTGAAAAGGTAAGAAGTGATGACAAAAAAGAAATCGCAAGTACGGATGCTTTAATTCCTACTTATGATTTTAATGAATTCGAATCTACATTACATCAAAATGATGACAAGGTTCACGTAATAAATTTTTGGGCTACCTGGTGCAAACCCTGCATCGCAGAGTTACCTTATTTTGATAGAATTAATAAGGAATATGCGGACAGAGATATAAAAGTTACCCTGGTAAGTCTGGATTTCCCTAATCAAATAGAATCTCGCTTAATCCCCTTTATTAAGAAAAAAGATATCAAAGCTGAAGTGGTTTTTCTCGATGATCCTAAAGGAAATTCGTGGATCCCAAAAGTTGATGAGTCGTGGAGTGGCGCCATCCCCGCAACGGTTTTTTATAAGAATGGCAAAAGAAAATTTTTTGAAAGATCTTTTACTTATGAAGAACTAAGTGCAGAACTGGATAAATTTATAAATAGCACAAAAAATAAAGATTAAATACCTAATTAATGAAAACTTTAAAATTACTTACAGGCCTTGCAATCCTATTAATCATTTCTGCTTTTGCGGTGGGAAATATGGATTTGCTTTCAACTGGATATTCCGTGGGTGATGAGGCAGAAGATTTTAATTTAAAAAACGTAGATGATAAAATGGTGTCTTTAGCAGATTATGAAGATGCTAAAGGATTTATCGTTGTTTTTACATGTAATACCTGTCCTTTTGCCGTTGCAAATGAAGATAGAATTATTGCTTTAGATGAGAAGTATAAAGATCAGGGTTATCCTGTTATTGCAATCAATCCTAATAATCCAGATGTTCAGGCGGGAGATAGTTTTGACTTAATGAAAGAACGTGCAGACGAAAAAGGATTTACATTCCCATACCTTTTAGATGAAGGTCAAAAAGTTTATCCTAAGTACGGAGCTACCAAAACACCCCACGTTTACATTCTTAAAAAAGAAAATGGTAAAAATATCGTAAAGTATATAGGAGCGATAGACGACAGTGCCAGAGATGCGAGCGAAGTGGAAGATAAATTTGTAGAAAATGCCGTTGATGAATTATTGGCTGATAAAGAAGTTACTGTTCAAACTACAAAAGCAATAGGCTGCTCCGTTAAGGTATAAAAGAATATTTAATAAGAAATAAATTCAAAATCCGAAGAATAGCACTTCGGATTTTTTCATGGCAAAAAACCACGTTTAATTTATAGATTTGCAAAGTAATCTGTACTTATGATAGTAAAGCAAATTTATACACAATGTTTAGCACAGGGAGCTTACTTTATGGCTTCTCAAGCTGAAGCTGTAATAATCGATCCGTTACGTGAATTTCAACCGTATCTGGATCTTGCCGCATCTAATAATGCTAAAATTAAGTATATACTGCTTACACATTTTCATGCAGATTTTGTTTCGGGCCATGTAGATCTTGCAAAAAAAACCGGAGCAACAATAGTTTTAGGTCCTAATGCTCAAGCTGATTACGACTTTTACAGTGCTAAGGAGGGCGATACATTTTCAATTGGGAATTTAAAATTACAAATTTTACATACCCCGGGGCACACGATGGAATCTTCCTGTTATTTACTTTTTGATGAAGAAGGTAAAGAGCAAGCATTATTTACTGGTGATACACTTTTTATAGGAGACGTAGGTCGCCCAGATTTAGCTGTAAAGTCACATTTGACTACCGCAGATTTGGCAGGACATTTATATGATTCTTTGCATAATAAAATAATGTCTTTGCCTGATGATATCACGATTTACCCAGCACATGGTGCTGGTTCTGCTTGTGGCAAGAATATGAGCAGCGAGACAAGCGATACTTTAGGTAATCAAAAGAAGACCAATTATGCTTTAAATTCTTCTTTAACGCGAGATGAATTTATTAAAGAAGTAAGCAGTGGACTGGCTTTGCCTCCTGTTTATTTTCCTCTTAATGTGGCGATGAACAAAACAGTGAACAAATCATTTGAAGATGTTTTGGAACAAGGCACAAAGCCTCTTTCAGTTGACGAATTTAAAAGATTAAGAAAACAGGAGGATGTTCTGGTTTTAGATACCAGATCAAATTCGGCTTTCGCAAAAGCGCATATCCCAAAATCATGGTTTATAGGTTTAAACGGACAATTTGCTCCTTGGGTAGGAACCTTAATACCTAATATTAAACAGAAATTAATAATTCTTGCAGATTCAGGGAAGGAAAAAGAAGTTGTTACCCGGTTAGCTCGAGTTGGGTATGATAATACTTTGGGATATTTAGAAGGAGGGATAGAAGCTTGGCAAAATTCAGGAAAATCTATTGAAAATATTGAAGAAATGAATGCGCAGCTTTTTGTAGATAAATTAGGCGCAGGCGAAATAAATAATGCATTGGACGTTAGAAAAGATGCAGAATTTAAGACGAGTCATATTGAAGAAATTAATCATATTCCGTTAAGTCAAATTCATCAAAAAATAAATAATCTCAATGCCGATGAAACCTACCATATACACTGTGCAGGAGGGTATCGTTCCCTTATCTTTGCGTCTATAGCAAAAGCTAAAGGAATACAAGAAGTGGTAAATATTTCTGGCGGGTATGGAGCCATAAAAAAATCGCAATTAAAAAATTTAAAACTTACATAAAGAGATGAAAAATATAACACAAGAAGATTGGGAAAAGCAAATAGCAGAAGATAGCGATGCTGTGATACTTGATGTACGCACACAGAATGAAGTAGATGAAGGTATTATTCCAGAAGCTAAAAATATTGATATATACGAAGGTCAAGGATTTGTTGATAAAGTTGAGAAATTAGATAAATCAAAAAATTATTATGTCTATTGCCGTTCAGGAAATAGAAGCGGACAAGCTTGCCAGATAATGGATCAGCTTGGTTTTAACAATACGTACAACCTAATAGGTGGTATGAATGAATGGGATGGGGAAGTAACGCAGATGGAGGATTAATTATGAAATCTCTACTTGTTCTTTTTCTTTCACTGGTGTTGCTCGCCAGTATGAATTCCTGTAAAAATGCAGAAGCTTCTGAAAAACCTAGTTTAGAAGTAGTTTCTGTACAACAAATGATTGATGTTCTTAAAGCTGAAGATGTGCAACTTATTGACGTGCGGACTCCAGAAGAGTTCACATCCGGTCATATAAAAGGTGCAGAAAATGTGACTTATGATGCTAATTTTTCTAAAAAGTTGGCTAATCTGGATAAAACTAAACCCGTTGCGGTTTATTGCCATAAAGGGGGTAGAAGTGCAAAATCTGCAGTACTTTTAAAGGGGGCAGGTTTTCAAAAGATTTACGATCTAGATGGGGGGCTTTCTTCTTGGGTACAAGATAACCGTCAGGTAGTGAAATAATTACCTTCCTATTGTTAACAATTAAGAAGTATTTGCTTAACAATTTGGTAAAGTGCCAAAAAGAAGTAATTTTGCCTATTCAACCCCTAACTTCTAAAAGGTATGAGGATTCACTGGGCTCCCGATTCCTGCCCTGATGAGCATGTTCAGGAACTCTTGAAAATTGAATATGATTTTCGAAGGGCTGTAACAAAAATACTCCTCACGCGAGAGGCTGAATTTGAAGATGAGGAGTATGACGACTTCATATTTAATTTCAATACGCTCACTCAAAAGTTTTCAATATCAAAAAAGAATAAACCCTTTACTTCTCAGTTGATGCAATTGGCTGCTACTAAAGAGCTTAAATTTTATTTTGAAGATTAGCGGTTCAGAGTCTAGATCTTAGTCCATTCAGATCCATTTTTAGCTGATGTCAGAATTGCCTGTACAACTTTAATGTCTGCCATTCCCTCTTCGCCAGGAGCGAGCATAGGTTTGTTTTGCATTATTGCCAAGGCATCTTCATCCATCTGATTTGCTTGTTGATTGCCGTCAAAAGGCTTTAAAGTTTTACCGTCACTGGTTGTTGCTTTTACGCCACTATAACTTTGAAAAGGTTTAATTTCATAACTGCCATTTTCACAAGTTACATCCACATAATTCTCACTATCTGCATAGGTAACTCTTCCATCTGCTTTGATTCCATTAGGAAATTCGAGATCAAAATAGGTTATTTCGTTAGCACCATTAATAAATATTTCAGGTCTTTTGGTTTCATGTCGAGCAGATACAGAAATAGGTTCCAGACCAGATGTATACCTAGTTGCATTTATGGGATAAACACCCATATCATAAACAGCTCCCCCACCTTTAGAGCCATCTAAACGCCAGCCAGCATTTTTGTTTATCCTAAAGCCAGATTCTGTTTTAATATCTTTTATTTCTCCATAGGGATGTGTTTCTGCCCATTGTACTATAGTTTTTGTTACCGGTTCATGCTGCACACGGTATCCTATAGCCAGCTTAACATTATTCTTATTACAGGCATCAATTATATTCTGACATTCTTGTGCATCCATTGCCATAGGTTTTTCACACCATACATGTTTACCAGCATTTGCTGCTATAATGCTATATTTTGCGTGTAGAAAAGTGGGAACGACAACATAAATAACATCAATTTCGTCATTATCTGCGATGGTATGCATATTATCGTAGTTATAGACATTGCTGTCTTTAATACCATATTTACTTTGCCATTGCGGTATTTTTTCTGGACTTCCTGTCACTATTCCTCGTAGTTCACAATTTTTAGTCAATTGTAGTGCAGGGGCTAATTGATTGGTACTATATCCCCCAAGGCCCACAAGCGCTACGCCCAATTTCTTATTCGTTTGAGCACTTAGAATATGAGGAAAAGGGAGGGAAGCAGCTGCAATAAATAATCCAGATTTCTTTATAAATGTCCTTCTGTTTTCCATAGTTGAATTTTTAAAGGAAGTTAAGCAAAAAATAATATTCGAAATTAAAGAATTGTTAAAGAAGGTTTTACGGTACTATAAATAAAGGTATATACAAAATTATAATATTCATTTAATGACTTTCCTTTTTAAAAAATAAATTAACTACGTATATAAAATTAAGTATATTTACTTATATTTGATTTTTAAATACGTAGATATGGAGAATATTATTGTTGTTGGAAACGGTATGGTGGGATATAAATTCTGTGAAAAGTTGATTGCTCATACTAAACGGGATAAATATAATATTGTAGTTTTTGGTGAAGAGCCCCGTGCGGCCTATGATAGAGTACACCTAAGTGAGTATTTTTCAGATAAAACGGAAGATGAACTTCTTATGGCACCCATAAAATGGTATGCTGATAATAATATAGAACTACGTACTTCAGAGTTGATATCTAAGATAGATATAGAAGATAAGCAGGTTTTTACACATAAACATGAAGTATTTGAATATGACTACTTAGTTCTTGCAACAGGTTCCTACCCATTTGTTCCCCCAATTAAAGGATCTGATAAATCGGGTGTTTTTGTTTATAGAACATTAGAAGATCTGGATGCCATGAAAGCCTATGCGTCTAAGCTTAAGTTGGAAGGTAAACGAAAAGCTGCAGTTTTGGGAGGTGGTTTATTGGGATTAGAAGCTGCTAATGCAGCTAAGGAATTGGGTATGGAGACTGAGGTCATAGAATTCGCACCTCGTTTAATGCCGCGCCAATTAGATCAAGGGGCAAGTGACATGCTCCAATCCAAAATAGAAAGTCTGGATATTGGTATCAATCTCGGTATGGCTACAACACAAATAGCCGGAGAGGAGGTCATAGAAAGTATGGAGTTTGCAGATGGGAGTTCGCTGCCTGTGGATATGTTGATTATTTCTGCTGGTATTAGACCACGTGATGAACTGGCAGTAGGCGCTGGTTTAAAAGTTGGCGAAAGAGGAGGAGTTTGGGTAAATAATAAAATGCAGACTTCAGACCAATCTATCTATGCGATAGGTGAAGTAGCTCTTTATAATAATGGAATTTATGGTTTGGTAGCACCCGGTTATGATATGGCAACTGTTGCGGTAGAGCAGATTACAGGAGGGGATAAGGTGATGGTGGAAACCATAGATATGTCGACCCAATTAAAGTTAATCGGTACAGAAGTAGCCAGTTTTGGAGATCCTTTTATAGAAAATGAAGAAGTTTCAGCAATTGTTTTTGAAAATAAACGTAGCGGGATTTATAAAAGAATTAACGTTTCTAATGACGGTAAAAAATTGCTCGGCGGAATTTTAGTTGGTGATTCTTCAGATTACAATACGCTTTTTCAGATTTATATAAATGGAATGAAGCTTCCTGAGAATCCAGAAGATTTAATACTGGGTTCTAGAGGAGGAGAGAGCAGTGCTATAGGCAGTGTTCTTGATTTTCCAGATACTGCACAGATCTGTTCTTGTGAAAGTATTTCTAAAGGTGCTATTTGTGAATCCATAACTGAAGGCACTTGTAACTCTGTAGGAGATGTAATTAAATGTACTAAAGCAACAACTGGCTGCGGAGGCTGTAAACCTATGGTTGTTGACCTTGTTAAAGAAACACTCAAATCTTTGGGTAAAGAAGTAAAAGAAACCATTTGCGAACACTTTAGCTTTAACCGTCAGGAATTATATGATTTAGTAAAACTAAATAGGGTTGAGACGTATGACGAAGCGCTAAATATTTTTGGAAAAGGTGATGGCTGTGAAGTTTGCAAACCGGTTATGGCTTCAATTTTTGCGAGTTTATATATGGAAACTGCAAATAAGCAACCCGTAATTCAGGATTCAAACGATCGGTTTTTAGCAAATATTCAACGTAATGGTACCTATTCTGTAGTGCCACGAGTCGCTGGAGGTGAAATTACTGCAGAAAAGCTAATAGCCTTAGGAAGTGTGGCCAAAAAATTTGATCTCTATACTAAAATTACTGGTGGGCAACGTATTGATCTTTTTGGTGCACAATTGCATGAACTGCCACTAATTTGGAAAGAACTTATAGACGCAGGTTTTGAAAGTGGCCATGCATATGGTAAATCGCTGCGGACAGTTAAAAGTTGCGTGGGATCTACTTGGTGCAGATACGGGATGCATGAAAGCGTAAGTTTTGCAATTGAAATTGAAGAAAGATATAAAGGATTACGATCTCCCCATAAATTAAAAGGTGGAGTTTCAGGTTGTATTCGTGAGTGTGCTGAAGCTCGAGGTAAAGATTTTGGTCTTATAGCAGTGGATGGAGGTTGGAATTTATATGTCTGTGGTAATGGGGGCGCAACACCTAAACATGCAATACTTCTTGCAGAGCAACTTGATGACGAAACATGTATTAAATATTTAGATCGGTTTTTAATGTATTATATACGAACGGCGCCACCGCTTACCCGTACAGCACCCTGGTTAGAAAAATTGGATGGCGGTATCTTAAGAAAGTGGTTATTGAAGATACATTGGGGATCGCAGAAGAGCTTGAAAAGGAAATGCAAGGATTGGTTAACAAGTACGAATGTGAATGGAAACAGGCCATCGAAGATCCAGAAATGATGAAGCGTTTTAAGCATTTTGTCAATACGGATGATACAGATGATAATCTGGTATTTGTGCCTTTACGCAATCAAAAAATGCCTAAAGCCTGGTAAAAACCTCTAAAAACTAAACTATGCAAGATATACTTAATCAATACGGGACTGTTTCTAATGACACTGTGACCACGTGGTTTGCTGTAGGCAATGTTTCAGACTTTCCAGAAAATGGGGGAGCGTGTATAAAATATAAAACCAAGCAGATTGCAGTATATAATTATACGCGAAAGTCAGAATGGTATGCGTGTCAAAATTTATGCCCACACAAATTGGAAATGGTATTATCACGCGGAATGATAGGGGATGATAATGGTATTCCTAAAGTGGCCTGTCCATTGCATAAAAAAACATTTTCTTTAGAGGATGGATCAAACCTCAATGGTGATGAATTTAAAATTGCTGTATATCCTGTTAAAATTCAAGATGAAAACGTGTATATTGGCTTTACCGATTAAGTAATCCACCCAATGACCAAGTTTGAAAAAGCAATTGCCTTAATAGATCGTAAAAATTCTGATGATCCTAATACAGAATTCTTTTTGGATAAAAATTATCCTAAAGAACTTTTATATTCTCAGCGCATGTCTGAAAAACTCCTGCATTTTAAACCACAGGCTTCAGAAGAATTGCGCATAGCGGCGAGAGCCCAGCATATTTGTAGATGGCAAAGTCCGCGTGATTCTTATCCTATGGATAGAATAGGGTATCTTAAATGGAGGGAGGATCTTAAAAAAATGCACGCGCGGCTTACTTCAGAGATATTGGAAGAAGTGGGATATGATATTGATTTTATAGAACGCGTTTCATTTCTTATCAGAAAAAAGCTTATAAAAAAAGATGAAGGCACTCAGACACTTGAGGATGTGATCTGTTTAGTTTTCCTTCAATATTATTTTGAAGAGTTTGCAGATAAACACCCGGATGAAAAAGTTATAGTTATTCTTCAAAAAACCTGGGGTAAAATGTCTGAGGAAGGTCATCAAGCCGCTCTGGGCTTACCTCTAAGCGAAAAAAGCCTTGGCTTAATTAAAAGGGCTTTAGCCTAAATTACAAACCATGGCAGAGAATACTAATTCTTTGGACCAGAGTACTTTTAAAAAGTTAAGGCGGTTGTATATAATTGCTTTAAGCTGCATTGCTTTTTCCCTTATCGTCAGTCAGATCCTCATTCGTAAATATTTACACAATCAGGACAATGATTCCCGAGTAATTAATCTCGCGGGCAGACAACGTATGCTGAGTCAGAAATTAACTAAAGAAATTCTTCTTTTATCTATTGGTGACGATGTACAAAGCAAATCTCAAACGAGAGAGCAATTAAGCCAGACGCTTCAACAGTGGAAGTCTTCACATCTTGCCTTGCAGCAGGGCAACGACCGTTTAGAACTGCCGGGGGATAACAGTGAGGTTGTGTCTCAAATGTTTGCAGAGGTTAATCCCTACTTTAATAAAATAGCTGATGCCACTAACGCAATCTTACGCAAATCAGCTTTAGAAGAAACACCAGCAAATTCAATAGAGGCGGAGGTGGATATAGTACGCACAAATGAAGCATATTTTCTACAGCTTATGGATGCTATTGTTAATCAGTATGATCTGGAGGCAAAGCAAAAGGTAAACCGTTTGCGTAATCTGGAGCTTCTTATAATGTGCCTTACTTTATTGATATTGTTAGGCGAGTTTCTTTTAATTTTTTGGCCGACTGCAAAAGCGGTAAAAAATAGCATTCATCAACTTCTTGAAGCCGAAAATAGGGCGGTTAAAATGGCAAAAGCAGCAGATGTGTTGAGTGAGGCTAAAGAAAAATCTGTAAAAGAATTACGTGCATTAAGTCAGGCGATAGATAACACACTTTTATTTGCCCGTATTTCGCCTAATGGTACAATAGTTCATATGGGCGATAAGTTTGCAAAGCTTTTTAGAGTCAGGAGTTTTGGTATGAATTTAAATTTGGCCGAAGTCCTTTCCAATTCCCCAAAAGAGCAAATACATATAGATAAATTAATCGCTGAGAACAAAAAAACAGGTTGGCAGGGAGAAGTAAAAGCTACCGGTCCAGACGATAGTGAAATATGGTTAGAAATGTCGATTGTGCCATTTAATCTTAGTGATGACAAGTCAGAATTACTTATTATCTGCGTAGATATCACACAGCGTCATGAAGCATTAACCCAAATCAATACGTTGACCACTGAAAGTTTTGAAGAAAAAATATATCAGCAGAAACTGGTTTCAAGACAGATAATCGAAAATCAGGAAAAGGAGCAAAACAGAATCGCTAAAGATATTCACGATGGTATAGGCCAGATGCTAACAGGACTAAAATTTAATCTTGAAAGCATAGATTTATCAGATACGGAGAAGGCTGCTAGTAAAATTGAAAATTTAAAAGAACTCAGTTTAAAAATAATAGAGGGAGTGCGTACCGCAACCTTTAATTTAACACCTCCAGAACTGTCAGACCACGGCATAGTCCCCGCGCTTACTAAATTGACTCAGGAATTATCAAAATTGACAGCTAAGAATATCGTTCTTTTTAATAAAACAGATTTTAATAAGCGAATGGATTCATTAGTAGAAATAAACGTTTACCGCATCACTCAGGAGGCGATTAACAATGCCATAAAATATGCAAATTCTTCAGAGATTATAGTCACACTTTCTCATAGTAAAACTATTTTGAGCCTTACCATAGATGATAATGGTAAAGGTTTTAATCCAGCTCAGGTTAAAGCAAAGAAAAACGGGAATGGTGGTATGGGGATGACATTTATGCGAGAGCGCATAAAATATATAAATGGGCGGCTTTTTATGAATTCTTCACCCGATAATGGCACGCGGATAACACTCAACATACCTTTGGACTGATTTACGGGTTTCTACGTAAAAAATGCTATTTTTAACTTTGTTAAGGGCATAACTAGAATTACAAATACACTATAAATTATGATAAATGTTGTATTGGCAGACGACCATGTATTAGTAAGGGACGGTATTAAGGCGTTGCTTGAGGATGAGCAGGATATAATTGTAATAGATGAAGCTTCAGATGGAAAGGAAGCCTTGGAAGTAATAAAAAAAAATAAGCCTCATTTACTTATAGTAGATATACGTATGCCAGAATTAAATGGTATAGAAGTAGTTCAAAAGATCAAACAGAGCAATTCTGATGTGAAGACTCTAGTACTCTCTATGCACGATTCAGAAGAGTATGTACTAAAATCTATTGAAGCTGGTGCAGATGGGTATCTACTTAAGGGTGCGAGTAAGGACGAATTTTTAAAAGCTTTGCATACGGTAGCTTCTGGAGGCAAATATTTCGCTGGCGATATTTCCTCGATATTAATAAAAAATCTGGATAGTAAGCGTAATGATACAGCAGAAACAAAGCAGGCCTTGACCGAAACCTATAATCTTACCAAAAGGGAAAAACAAATTCTTAATTTAGTTTTAGAAGGGAAAAGTAATAAAGATATAGCAGAAGAACTTGATATTAGCAAAAGGACCGCAGAAGTACATCGCTTTAATCTTATGAAAAAATTAGATGTCAAGAATCTCATGGAGCTTGCAAATAAGGTTAGAGAATTCAATCTTTAAGAAACATTCTAGTTTTAAATTATCATATTAATTTTTCTTTTCTTATTTAATTATCAAGATCATAAATTATTGAGTCTATAATTTAATTTTGATAATTATTAAGTACTATTTTAGTTTTATAAGTATAAATACTTAATTTTATACTTATAAAACTAAGTACTATGAAACATTTATCTACTTCTAAAGCGACTAGATTAAATCTTCGCGATTTCAAAAGCGTTCCTATGAGAACATTTTGGATTACTTCTATTGCCTTCTTTTTATGCTTTTTTGCCTGGTTTGGTATTGTTCCATTTATGCCAGACGTAGTTAAGGAATTAGGACTAACTCCAGATCAAAAATGGAATTCTGTAATCTTAGCTGTTACAGGGACTGTATTTGCCCGGTTGATAATAGGTAAACTGTGCGATAAGTTTGGACCGCGTTTGTGTTATACCTGGTTGCTCATTTTATTCTTTGCGGGTTGGTGCAAACCCCATTACAGTTTCTTATATGTAGGTTATTCATAGGTTTTATAGGTGCTTCTTTTGTAATCACACAAGTCCATACCTCATTAATGTTTGGCTCTAATATCGTGGGAACTGCTAATGCTACTTCCGCCGGTTGGGGTAATTTGGGCGGCGGAGCCAATAGATTGGGAATGCCCTTAATTGCCGCGGCTGTAATAGGTTTTGGTATTGCGGAGGCAGATGCCTGGAGATATTCGATGGTCATTGCAGGCGTTGTATGTTTTACGATGGGTATAATTTATTTCTTCTTTACACAAGATACACCAGAAGGAAATTTTAAAGAGCTTAAGGAGAGTGGTAAATCGGTATCAACTAAAAAAGATGAGGTTGGTTTTCTGGAAGCATTAAAAGATTATAGAGTTTGGATATTATTCTTCATTTATGCCGCTTGTTTTGGTATTGAACTTACGGTTTACGGGACGATGGATGATTATCTGCAAAATACGTTTCAGTTGGATAGATTAACGGCAGGGAACATTGTTTTATCCTTTGCTTTAATGAACATATTTGCCAGAACATTAGGGGGACACTTTGGGGATAAATTTGGAAAATTAAAAGGTCTTAGAGGAAGAGTTTTGTTTTTGGCAGGAATACTAACTGTTGAAGGTTTAGTACTGGTTCTGTTTTCTTCCATTACAGGATTAGTAGCGGGAATTATATTTTTAGTTGCCTTTAGTCTAACGGTACAGATGGCTGAAGGAGCCACGTTTTCTGTAGTTCCTTTTATCAATAAAAAAGCCATTGGTTCTATTTCAGGAATTGTGGGTGCAGGAGGTAATGTTGGAGCTTTTTTAGCGGCATTATTGCTTAAATCAAAATCTGCTGTTGCAGAAAAAGCAGCAATAGCAGCAAATGAAGGTCTAGGCGCAGATGTTGTTCAGGCTGCACAATCTGCAGCATCTTCCGCAGCAGTTTCAAGCGGTTACCTTCTTATAGGCTGTGTAGTTGTTGGCGCCGGAATTTTTGCTTTAGGAATTCGTTTTTCTACTGAAGATGAAAAAGTGGCTCAAGTGGAATTAAACCAACCTGTAGGAGAATTGATTGCTGTAAAAAGTTAATAATTAGGGTGTAATATTATCAATATTAAAATTTCTCAGTCAATTTTTAATGCATTGATAATAATTGAACACCACCTTTATTTCGACTAAAAAAAACCTCACCTTAGTAACAAAATCAGGTTCTAAATGCTTAAAAAGGAGACTAAAACAACATGTTCTTATTGTGGGGTTGGTTGCGGGATCATAATTAAAAAAGATGCTAAAAATCGCGTTTATGTAGAAGGTGATAAAGATCATCCTGTAAATAGAGGTATGCTTTGCTCTAAAGGGATGAATCTGCATTATGTGGTTAACGATACTTCCTAAAATGCGCTGGAGCAGATCGCACCCTTTAGAACAAGTAAGTTGGGATACCGCATTAGATAGAGCTGCTAGCGTTTTTAAATCTATAATTAAAAAACACGGTCCGGATAGTGTAGGTTTTTATGTATCTGGGCAATGTCTCACAGAAGAATATTACATAGCCAATAAGCTTACTAAAGGCTTTCTGGGAACAAATAATATTGATACGAACTCGCGCTTATGTATGAGTTCTGCAGTGGTAGGATATAAGAAAACCTTTGGGGAGGATTCGGTGCCTATCTCGTATGACGATATAGAATTAGCCGACTGCTTTCTGGTAGCAGGAGCTAATCCCGCCTGGTGTCACCCTATTCTTTGGAGAAGGATTGAACAGCATAAGGAAAAAAATCCTGATGTAAAAGTCATAGTGGTTGATCCTCGTAAAACGGATTCAGCAAATTTTGCAGATTTACATCTTCAGCTTATTCCGGGTACAGATATCATTCTATACAATGCCATTGGCCGGAGATTATTAGAGCGTGGTTTGATAGATTTCAATTTTATAAAAAACCATAGCGAAGGCTTTGATAAATATAAAGAACAGGTCTTTGCCACATCCATTAAGCAAGCTTCAAGACTTTGCGGAGTTTCTGAGAAAGATATTCGGCAGGCTGCAGATATTATAGGACTTTCAAAAGGATTTATAAGTATGTGGGCAATGGGACTTAATCAAAGTGTGGTTGGCACAGAGAAAAATTTCTCACTTTTAAATTTGATATCTAATTTGTCTTTGCGT
>CAXBEL010000056.1:0-20086 GCA_963974735.1 uncultured Flavobacteriaceae bacterium
ACATCATAACGCCTGGGAAGACCTTTTTCACAAAGATCAACGAGTTTTTGATAATCTAACTCGTCAGTACCAAACATGGTCTTAAGATTTTGTGGTTTCCGATCTTTGGAAAAATCGAAAGATATACTACAAGAATTTAATAATTTTTGAGTGTTTTCTAATATGTAGGGAAATGCAGTAAATAGTTCGTTTAATTGAAGAATAGAAAGCATTTTCTCATTAGCATCAGCTTGCTCTTCCTCTGGCAATTTACTAAGTAGTGTATTGGTATCTATCGCTCGAAGCAGCCTATGCACGTTATAATCTTTCTTATTGACAAAACTTACAGGGTGTAGAATTACAAGTTTTTGTCGATAGCTGCTATAACGTGAAAATGGGAGTTTACGTAAATCTTTTAGGCCAATACCTATAAATTCATTATCTGAAAATTGGGTTTTATCCAGCTCTAATACTTTTTCAAATGAGTAAACCACTACTGCATTTTTAAAAGCTGGAGCTTGATCTGGAAAGGATTTTTTCTCGTGTAAATGTTCTGATAAAAAATTATTCAGCTCAAGAAATCCTATGTTATTTTGTGCCAGGGCAACATAGCATTGTTTAATTCCATTTCTAAAATCTACTCCTAAGACAGGATCAATACCCTTTTCTTTTGCTCTTCTTACAAAATTGAGGCAAGCAGAAGTGTTATTAATATCAGTAAGCGCCAATTTTTCAATTCCATTTTTTATAGCAAGATCAAGTAGTTCTATTTCAGAAAGAGTTCCGTATCGTAGACTAAAATAAGAATGGCAGTTGATATACATTTTTCCCTCTCTCTTAAGATATTTTTTCATCAATCTGAACTTGTTTCAGATTCTCACTAATTCTTTAAATATGATGAGATTCCGAAATAAATTCGGAATGACGTTATTCTAAATTTAAACAGTCCATTCTATTATTGATGTCTATGAGCTAAAACTATGGGTGGCTGACCGTTAAATGGATTCCCTTGATTTCCTATTGTACGAGCACCTTCGCCCATAGTTATTGCACGCATAATACTACGGTCGCCATAACGACATCGTATATTATCCATTGCTCTATAAAGGTTTACAGTACGATTAGTATTTTCAAAAAGATCAATCTGATAATGACCTTCAGTAATCCCGCTATACCTTACACCCACGAGACGAATTAATAATCTACGATTATATAGTTTCTCAAAAAGTTCAATCACTTTAGGAATCAAATTATGATCTGCAGATGTGTATGGAATTTTTAATTGCTTAGAATAGGTCTGGAAATCTGAATAACGCACTTTTACGGTAATGCAGGAGGTGAGCTTGTTGCCTCGTCTGAGCTGAAAGGCAAGATTTTCTGCCATTGCATGGATCGTGGTTTTTAATTTCTCAATGTCTGTAGTGTCCTGCCCATAAGTACGCTCACTGGAGATAGATTTACGCTCGTGGTATTGCACAATGGGCGATTGATCGATCCCATTAGCACGCTCCCAGATAATACGCCCATTTTTTCCGAAGACAGACATCATCATTTCTACCGGCATTTGCTGTACAACAGATACTTTTTTAACACCTAGATTGCAAAAAGTTCTAAAAGTCTTTTCTCCTACCATAGGTATTTTTTTTATAGAAAGAGGAGCCAGAAACACTTTTTCATACCCTTCATCTACTTTATATTGATTGTTCGGTTTAGCCTCGTTAGTTGCTACTTTTGACACGGTTTTATTAATAGAAAGGCCAAATGAAATTGGCAGCCCAGTCTCGATAATTATTTTCCGGCGGAGTTCTTTAGCAAATTTATAGCAGCCAAAAAAGCGATCCATACCCGTGAGATCTGCATAAAACTCATCTACACTAGATTTTTCAAGCACAGGCACTTGCTGCTGAAGAATTTCGGTAACCATCTTTGAGTATTTAGTATAAGTGGTTGCATTACCACGTATGTAAGTAGCTTGTGGACACAGTTGACGGGCCATTTTCATGGGCATACCCGAATGGACTCCAAATTTTCTACACTCATAACTTGCGGCACTTACTACACCTCGATCCCCTGTCCCACCCACAATTACTGGTTTATTATTAAGCCTACTATCTGCTAGCCGCTCACAAGACACAAAAAAGGTGTCGAGGTCTAGATGCAAAATATTTCTATTCATTTGATTTGGATATATTACAAAAATATGGAATTATTCCATATTTATAAACATAATTATAGAAGTTAAGTGTTAATTATATAGAATGATGAATCACTTTAAAATACTGTTTCTGCAATAAAATGAACAGCAAGAGCTTCTCAGCTAATAAATATTTGATTATAAGTTTGCTGAATGACTTCTCTTCCATATTTGCGTTCCAGACGGCGCAATGTGAAATGTGCAGTTGCCATTTTTTGAAAGTGAGAAATAAAAATCACATTTATAGATGCCCCAGCTGCAGCTCCAATAACAGGAATAGCTTGTGCGGCAAATTTTTCGCTTACCTGTAAACTATTACGCGCAGCAACTTGATTAATTAATCGTGCTATGGGTGTTGAAGTTTGAGAAGCCAAAACATCTAAAATTTTTACAGTACCATTTTCTGCAATATAAGTGCCTGCTTGATTCATTGCAGTTTGTAAAGCGGCTCGGGTGGCGTAATAACTTGTGTCGATTTCATCATCGTCTATAGAAGTCCCACCGAGGGCAAAAACCTGCAAACAGGCAAGTTGGGTTTCAATATTATGAACATCTTCACCTTGACTGCGGGCAATATCCATAATAGAACGCATCATAAATTTAGTAGAGAGCACTAAATCTGCCGTAAAACCCGCTGCACCAAAAAATCCTCCTGCTGCGCCCGAAAAACCGGTTACGATTTTATAAATACCATTAGATGATTTTATCTGGGCTTTCCCCTTTTTCATCGTAGTGAGATTAGCTTTTACAGCTATTTGCAAAGCTTTCTGAATACCTAAATGAATTTTATTTTGGTATTTCTCAGGAAGAAGAAGCATACCTGCATCTATAGGCGTACCTATGGTATTAAAGGCTTTCATCAAGAAAGATACCTGATCCAGATCGTGCTTTGATTTTTTTACCAGCAGTTCATCTTCTGGAGTAATGGTCTGTATTTGGGGAAGATTTGAGTTCATATAATTTAAACGTTCAATTCTGGGCCATATTGAATTCAAAGGTAATTAATAGGTGACATTTTGTAAACCCAAAATATCTTCAGATATTTTTAGGTTTTCTTTAAACAGCGTTTCATTTAACTCCGTTTTCCACGTCGGGATCATTTTTTTCATTTTAGCCTGACCGGTTTCGGTTTCTAAAATTTCGGGAAAGGCTTTCTCCACCACATCCAGCATAATTTTCACCGCTGTAGAAGCGCCAGGGGAAGCTCCCATTAGGCAAGTTATGCTACCATTTTTACTGCTTATAACCTGAGTGCCAAATTCCAGTTTACCACCTTCATATTCATCCCGTTTTATGGTTTGAACGCGTTGACCCGCTACCAGAATCTCCCAATCTTCATCTCTTGCATCTTTTACAAAAGTACGTAAAGCCTGCATTCTATCTTCAAATGACATCGCAACCTGTTCTACTAGGTATTTAGTGAGCGGTAAATTGTGCCAAAAAGCGCCCCACATAGAAGGGATATTTCCCAACTTAATCGATTTAAACAAATCAAGATTAGACCCTTCTTTTAAAAATTTGGGACTAAAACCAGCAAATGGGCCAAATAGCAGTTCGCGTTTTCCATTAATGTAACGGGTATCAAGATGCGGTACAGACATAGGAGGATCACCTATTCCCGCTTTACTGTAAACCTTTGCATTATGTTGATTTATTATATCTTCATTTTTGCAGACAAGCCATTGGCCACTTACTGGGAAACCTCCATAACCGTCTTTTTCGTCAATTTCTACCTTTTGTAGTAGCAATAAACTGCCGCCCCCAGCACCTATAAATACATGTCTGGCATCCAGATATTGGCGTTCATCTGTTTGAGTATTTTTAACCTCTACAGACCAATCTATATTTTCATCGGGATCAATGTCTAACACCTCCATATTGCACTGTACAGGCGTATCAAATTCGGTTTCCAGAATTCTAAACAGTTCGCGGGTAAGCTTGCCAAAATTAATTTCGGTGCCGCGGTCGATTCTGGAGGCTGCCATTACTTCGTCTGTGTTTCTATCGTGCATCATAAGAGGAAACCATTTCTTCATGACCCCTATACTCTTTGTGAATTCTATGGTATCAAACATAAAATGCTGTTTGAGAGTGTGGTATCTTTCTTCAAGATATTCGGCATTTTCTTTTCCGGTAACCCAACTATGATGCGGTACGTGAGAAATAAATGAGGTATCTTTTACTAAACCTTGCTCTTTAAGGAATGACCAGAATTGCTTAGACATTTCAAATTGATGGCAAATGTCTATGGCTTTTTCCATGTTTATGGAACCATCTTCATTTTCTGGAGTATAATTTAATTCGCATAAAGCTGAATGCCCAGTACCCGCGTTGTTCCAAGCGGCAGAACTTTCTTGAGCCACTTTATCCAGGCGTTCTAAGATTAAAATTTTTAGCTCGGGCCTTATTAATTTAGTGATAAGAGCTAGTGTTGCGCTCATTATACCCCCACCTACGCAGATTAAATCGTACTCTTTATTTACTTCAATGGTTTTGGAACTCATTTTGAAAGATTTGCTTAAAAGTAGCTAAGTATTTGAAGAATTTCCTGAAGGCTGTGTTAATAAATGGAGGGGAATGGATTTTGATTCTGAAGTATTTTTTAGGTGAAATTTAGGAGGGAGTGTGGAAGGGGTTTTTAGATTAATTCGAGATTGTTTTCAAGGTGTAATTGCTTTAAGGAAACTAATTTCCATCTCCTAAAAAAAATTCATCAGAATCTTCTATGTTCCCCTCAACAATATTCTTTCTTTTATAGTTATCTGATCGAGTACTATCTTTATCTCCAATTTTTATGTGCTTCACACGTTTAATATCTTTTTTAACTACATTCTTTTCTTCTAATTGATTTTTAGTTTCGGAGTGTTTGGAAAAATCATTTTCATATAAACGATCTAATTCCTTATTAAACTGTACCCAAAGATTGTCAAAGGTTGTATAGTTGCTGTAAAAATGCTTTAGATTACTCAACTCTTTTTTAAATTCTGGGAGTGTGTCTTGTTGACCCTCTTTAATTTCTTTAAAGTAGGTATAGATAAATGGCTTTTTAGTAGCTTTAAATTGACCAAAAGCAGTTTGAAATTCTTCAGCAGTGTACATCCCTACTTTTGAAAAGGCAAGCAAAACAAATATGTCAGCTTCTTTTATGTGCTTATTGTACTCACTTTGGGAACCGATACTTGACACACGTGCAGATAAGTCTTCCCAAACGTCCAAGTGTAAGAAAATATTTTTGTCAAACCATCCCTTTGTTTTACGATAAATTTCTATTTCAAATTGTCTGCGCTCATTTTCTACCTCATTAGAAGAAGCAAGAAATATTTTTATTCTTTTTATAGTAATAAATCTTCTAGGTGCCTAATTTATCATTAATATGATCAATCCACTTTTTTACTGTTTTGGTACTAGGATGATCGCTTCCTAATTTTAGTGAAAAAATTTGATAGGCTTTTGAAAATATTTATTCGCCCCCTGAACCCAGATCTTTAAGCACTAGTGCTAGATTGGAATAACTACGTGCAGTTCTTGGATGCTCTTCCCCAAAATTTTTCTTATTTGAAACAAGTGCCTTTTCCAACAGGGCTTTTGCGCCTGCATAATCACCAAGGCTCCTAAGCACCATAGCCAAGTTAGAATAACTAACTGTTGTTGATGGGTGTTCTTTCCCAAAATTTTTCTCGGCTGAAGCAACTGCTTTTTCCATTAATATTTTTGCACTGGCATAATCGCCCAGGTCTTGAAGCACTGTTGCCAGATTGGAATAACTAACTGCGGTTGTGGGGTGTTCTTCTCCGAAATTTTTCTCGGCTGAAACAAGTGCTTTTTCCAAAAGGTTCTTTGCTCCTGTATAATCGCCTAAGTCTTGCAGAACTGTAGCCAGATTGGAATAACGAACTGCTGTTGTTGGATGTTCTTCCCCAAAATTTTTCTCGTCTGAAATAACTGCTTTTTCCAATAGGTTCTTTGCCCCTGTGCAATCGCCCAGGTCTTGGAGAACTGTAGCCAGATTGGAATAACGAATTGCAGTTGTTGGATGTTGTTGACCAAAATTTTTCTCGGCTGAAACAAGGGCTTTTTCCAAAAGTTCCTTTGCACCGGTATAATCGCCTAGGTCTTTTAGCACCATTCCCAGATTGGAATAATCAACAACAGTTGTTGGATGTTCTTTTCCAAAATTTTTCTCATCTGAAATAAGTGCTTTTTCCAATAGGGTCTTGGCTCCTATATAATCGCCACAAGTTTGAAGCACGGTTGCCAAATTAGAATAGTTAATAGCTGTAGTTGGATGCTCTGAACCGAAGTTTTTTTCATTTGCACTTAGAGCTTTTTCAAGTAACTCTTTTGCTCTGTTGTAATCACCTAAATTTTGATAAACAGCCGCAAGATTGGAATATCTTTTAGCAGTAGTTGGATGATCTGATCCAAAGTGATTTATGTCAGACGCAAGTGCTTCTTCTAGTAAAATTTTAGCTTTTTGAAATTGTCCTAAAGTTGAGTAAGTCGAAGACAAATTTGAATAAATCGAGGAAAGGTGATTCTTGAGATTATTTTCCTTTGCGATCTTAAGAGCTTCATTATAGGATTGAAGAGAGCTTTCAAAAGCACAAAGATGTTTTTGAATCAAACCAATATTGTTATATGAAGTAACAGCTTGGTCTCGCTTCTTATCCTGTCTTAGTACAATATTAATCGCTGAGTTTCCCTTTTCTAAAGCTAACTCATATTCTCCTTTGTTAACTAAATATTGCACTTCGGAATTTAATTGCCAAAGTTCCTTATTGGGGCTAAGAGCCTGCATTAGTTTCTCTGCAAAACTATTATCATTTTCTCTTAAAATCGGAATATTTCTTAATTTGTTAGGTAAACTGATCTCCGGTACTGCACCTAAAATGATAGGTATTACATGAGAGTTTTCTTTTTTGAAAGCATTTTCAATTTCAAAATTTATCCAATTGAAATTACTGTTTTCACTTATAAAAAGCAATATGTTATCTGAATTATCCATCGCCAATGTAACCTCGTCTTTCCAAATCGTTCCCATTTTAAGATTCCATTCGTCAAACCAAATAGTAAATCCGTTTTCAGCCAATTCATTTGCTATGCCTCTCACTTTCACTTTGTCCTTTGCCGAATAAGAGATGAATATGTCATACTTATTTTCCATTTCTTTCAGCTTTAAGTAGTTCCTGAACAATAGATTTTTGAAATTCTATTTTTACAGATTCATCAATTAGATTGTCCTGAAACAGGTCATTGATTTTTTTTAAATCCTTCCTCAAATAATTCATTTCATTATTGCTTGAATTTTTAAACTGTCTGCCGGGAGAAATTCCTTTAATTCCACATGTTAATTCATGAAATGGTCTCAATTCATCTAAATTTGCATCGAATTTAACCCAAGATCTTAATTCTAAAAAAGAGTCAACAAAGTTGGACTTGACATCTGGTAAAAGCAATGGAATTACGCGAAATGACTTATCTCTGGATTGTTTATTTAATGCTTTTCCTATTTCTTCACTAAACCAACCTTTCGGAGTATTATTACCAATTATTACAACACAGGTTTTGGCTTCGTCTAAACCTTTTGAAAGAGATTGAATAAACGGTTCTCCTGGAACAATTATCCACTTGTCTAACCATACTTTTAAGTTATGATCATCTTCAAGTTTAGATGCTATATATTCAACTATATCTGCATCTGTATGAGAATGGCTCAGAAAAGTGTCATATATAATAGACTTACTCATTTCGGTTCTTAATTTTAATTAGCTATTAATTATGACTACCTGTACTCATATATTTCATAATTCTCACTAATTTAAATAATTAAAGTTAAATGAAATGACAGGTTCATTAAAAGGGTGAAGAAATAAATCGAAATATTCTAGGTACGTAAGTTGACCTGTTTACTTGAAGAAAATTACTTGAATTGTAATTCTATACGCCCGTAGTATTCCTAAAAACAAAAACCCCGAAACAAAAGTTTCAGGGTTTTAATGTGGTACCTCCAGGACTCATTTTGGTATTATCCATTTTATTAATTTAAGAGCTAATTTTATAAAAAACCACTATTTATAGGGGTTATAGAGATTTGGTGATTAATATAAATACAAATAGATATATATAAATAAATCTAAATTTGCACCCTATTTTGTACCCTCTATATTATATTTGGCTTCTAAAAAAAATTAAATGTCATCAAACATTGAACGATCTAAAGGTACAGTAAGGTTTGCATTTAAGGAATCTGAAAGTGTGCTATCACAAAATAAAAGCAAGCCTTATTTACTTTATTTATGGTTTACCTATGGGGGGCAACGATTTAAGTATTCTACTGGTTACAAAATCACTTATGGAGATTGGGATGCACGGAAGCAGCGTGTAAGGAATAAAGTAGGTGTTAATAATAAAGATGAAATAAATAGTTATCTCAGCAGAATTGAAGAATATATTAAGAATGATTATTCTCAAATATCAACAGAATATTCTAATATTTCTCCAAGGGTATTGAAGGATAGGTTAGATTTATTTACAAAAAAGGTAGCTCCTTCAGATGTTTCAAATCAGGAGCTATCGTTTTTTGAGGTAATAGATAAATATCTACTAGAAAGGAGTAATATTATTAAGCCGGTTACAAAGCGTTCTTATGTGCAGACTAAGAAAAAGCTTATGGAATATGAAAAATATTGTGGTAAAACGCTGTCTTTTGAATCTATTGATATGATTTTTTATAATCAGTTCAATGAGTTTATGGAGGAAAAGGGGTATGCCTTAAATACTATCGGAAAACATACTAAAAATATGATAACATTTTTTAATTATGCAGTAATAGAAGGATATACTACGAATCAAAAATTTAAGCGTTCCGACTTCAAAGTGAAAAAGGAAATAACCACAGAAATTTATCTTAATGAAGATGAAATTAGAGCATTTTACGATATTGATTTAACTAGATTTCCAGAGTTATCCCACGCAAGAGACGTATTTCTTATGGGCTGTTATACCGGTCAAAGAATCAGTGACTATAACAATTTAAATACACGTGATATAGTGTCTAATAATGGAGTTCAGTTTTTCAGGATTAGGCAACAAAAAAATCATAAGCACGGAAGAGTGGTAAACTGTCCTATTACTAAAGATATGCGTTATATTATGGATACGCGTCATAGAGGTAATCCTCCTATAGCTATGAATGAGCAATTAATTAATGATTACATAAAGCAAATTGGTCAAATGCTAGGGTTTGATGAAATGATAAAATGTGAGATTACTAAAGGAGGTGAGCATTTAATTCAAATGATACCAAAATATAAATTGATAAAGGCACATACTGCTAGGCGGAGCTTCTGCACAAATAAATATCTAGCCGGTATGTCTATATATGATATTATGTTATTTTCTGGCCATAGTACTGAAAAGGAATTTTACAAATACATAAGAATTAAAGACGATGAAAGGGCAAACCACTTAGTAAATAGTGGGTTTTTTAATATTTAATATAAAGTTATGGTTGAAAATAAGTATAGAGATTACTTCTGCAAACTTTTAGAGGATACATCTTTAAGTGATACAACCGCCTTGGAATTCTTAACAAATTTAAAGCAGTGCACGGATAAGTTTAAGCTAGAGATTTTAGAAAATTTAGTAAACTTTAAAACTACAGATGAAAAAAATAGTTATAGAAAATTGATTGTTGAAAAAATAAATAATAATTATCAGAATTGGGATAATAAAATTTCTGATATACACCCCTATCTAAATAGGTTTAATATAAGTGAGCAAGAGTTAATAAAAAATTATGAGCACATTAAAAATCCTGATTTTAATACCCTTTTAGATACTCTATATAAAGATGAGAAGAGAGGTAGTGTTTTAGGGAATGAAATTTATCATACATCTTTTATTTTTACTGAATTTTTTAAAAAATATTATTATAGAGAAATCACTACATTACTTGAAGAACAGACTGAAGAAAGTGTTAAACCCGTATATAATTCCAAATTGAAACAATTAACAGCAAATCAAATAGTTTTATTACTTGATAGGGTAGGGGTTTTTAATTCTCCTGGGATAGAGGATGCGCCTAAAACTAAAAAGGCGGATTTGGTAAGCCAAATAACTGGGCTTCACTCTAAGAATCTAAAAAAGTGTATAGAAAATTTAGAAAAACTTCCAAAAGAACAAGGGGTTAATTATCAGAAAGATATAGATAAAATTGACCAAATATTAGCATCTTTAAATTAATTCTGGAGTAGGGTGTGGAGTTACTCCAATAGTTAAATAAGATAAAACCTGCTCTAATTTTGCTTCATATCAAAACCCATAAACATGAAGTACAATCAAACGGTTACACAATTAATTGGTCTATGCCCTGAGGAATTTCAGGCAACCATTATCTCAGAAATGAAAGCTGAAATATTACAGCTTTTCAAATCATTTACCCCAACGGAATCTACATCCGAATATCTTACCAGAAAAGAAGCTTCCAAAATCTTAAAGGTAACTTTAGTTACACTTAGTAATTGGGATAAAAAAGGTGTTCTACAGCCTTATAGAATAGGTAACGCCATAAGATACAAAAGAGAGGAGATTGAAAGCGCTTTACAGGCCCTCTGCTAAGCGTTGGTTAATTTACCTGGTCAATAGGACTATTTCTTTTTAAAACTTCTTAAAAGGGGCTCTAATCATAATATTTATACATTTTTATTATGGCCCCTTGGATGTTTTAACATTCCGTACGCATAAAAAAACCTCAAATTTTAATAACAATGATTGATTATATGCCATTTCATATTGATGATAAAAATACCCTTATACAAATGAAACAGAACCCTCATTTAATTTATGAGAATGAAATTGTCAGGGTAAATAAAAATACAGGACTTTTAAGAACTCATATGAACTATAGCTATGAAGCATACCTTATAAAGATAGAACATACCGCTGATGGGATTCCCAAGCAAGCATTATTTATTGGAAGCATTCACAAACAATCTAACAATGGTCTTCACAATGCTGATCACCTTACTTATCAAAATTTTGTTACAGCTGTCAATAAGCTGTGTTTGGATTTAAATGTACATCCTAGCATTTGTATGCTGAGACCTTTTGAATATGGCCTGAATATTGAAATTCCGTGGGATTTTAAAGATTTGATATATAATATCTTCTTTCACCGTAGAAAGGAATTTCGTTTACCAATGCACAATGTGCGTTTGGTTCGATGTGGAGGCTCAAAGAATAATTATGAGGTAAAAGTATATGCAAAGAGTGAACAATATCCAGAATATTGTACAGGAAAGGTTTTACGGGTTGAAATTCACGAAAATAGAATGAGGGAATTGAACAAAAAAGGAATAAGTAGGCTTTCAGACTTACTTGTACTGGAAAATCACCTCAAACTACGTGATGTTTTCCTTGATCGTTTGCAACAAGTCGTTTTCTTTGATTATACCATTAATAATAATGTGCCCGATGATCTTTTACCAATAATAGATCAGTATAAAAA
The DNA here is from genome assembly GCA_963974735.1 of uncultured Flavobacteriaceae bacterium. GTDB lineage: Bacteria > Bacteroidota > Bacteroidia > Flavobacteriales > Flavobacteriaceae > Leeuwenhoekiella. Next base: position 11,682 of record CAXBEL010000056.1, read on the forward strand.
TCAAAATTTTTGGAGGGATCTTGTATTTCAAGATAGCTTAGATAATGGGCGAAGATATAATTACAATCTACAAAAGCTGAATATGCTATCTAAAAAATTTGGCTCATCAATTTGGAGTTGTATTCTCGATATGCTAGATGTGCAATATATTTCAAATCTTAATTTGTCTACGGATGTTAAATTAACAGCTTGATTTAACTTATGCACCATTATATATAGGGTGTGTTTTAAGAATAAAGGTCATTAATATACTGATGGCCTTTATTTTTTTATTAGATTCAAAACCCAAAAAAGTTTAGAGAATACCTTTAAAATTAGACCCCACCCCTTTTAAAAAAGTGATTTTCTTTTTTATCGGGGGTTTTTTGGTGCTAGATAGGGAATTCAGGTTATGGAGATAAGTAATAATTAGTAAAATTAAACAGTTAGCATACAGTTAGCATACAGTTAGCATACAGTTAGCATACAGTTACCTAACGGTTAGCATACAGTTACCTAACAGTTAGTATACTGTTTGTTGTTTGAGCCAATTATTATATAAACCTAAAACAAGTATGAATTACAATGGCCATTAAACATCTATCATATTTAAAATTCTAAAGAGGTTTTAATCTATACTTTTATAATACCCCTTCCCTTCAATACAATGTCTTATTCCTCCTGCGGGATTTTTCATATCTCCTTTGAATCTAGGTATTACATGACAATGAAAATGCATTACTGTTTGTCCAGCAGCCTCACCACAATTCATACCTATATTATATCCTTCTGGATTCAAATTTTCTTCGATTATCGTTTTAGCCCCTTCAATAAGTAAAGGAAGCTCTTGCTTTTCCTCAAAACTCAATTGAAAAAAATCTTGTTTTTCTCTATATGAAATTATTAGTATATGCCCTTGAGATACAGGATAATTATCATAGATTAAAAAGAAGTGTTGCCCTTTAAAAAGGATTTTTTTAGGATCAATATTTGAAAATACGCTCATTAGAAATTTCCATCAAGTTCGATACTAGGTTTCCAGGCGATAATGGAGTTTGATATAGAAATATCATATTGTTTTTGTATAAATTTTCTCCTTTTCTCCTTAGTATTACCTGTTTGATTGATTATTGTTTCAGCTAATGGATGTTTACTACTTATATAAAATTCATTTCTGTTGAATAATCTACTAAGAAATTTAATATCAGGAATTTTTGATCCCTTTTCCCTATTGATTGAAGAGTCGGCCAATACTAAGTTCCAGACTCCATTAATATTTACTTGCTCCTTCATATGGTTAACTTTGTTCACGTGAGGCAAAAAATGATCTACCTCACATAAGTTTCCATTTGCCTTATTTACAGAAATATTCTGAAAACTGTAGAAGCATTTCCCTTTTTGATATCCATTTAGGGCATCGCGAACACTAGTAACATCTTTACGACGCATTAAATCACTTTCTAAAAAGAATGTAGAAGAAAGGGGATCATATTTTATTTCTAAAAGATTGGGATTTATTTCTAAATTCCAAGCTGTTTCGACAAGTTGCCACCTTGCCTCAACTTCTAGATTAAAATTTTGAAAGTGAAAACTTTCTTTCAATCTTAGCAGATCATCTTTTATTATTATTTTTTTATTACCGTTTGCATAATCTTTCTCATAAAAAACATTAGGAATCTGGCCTCCATTTACATTTTGAAAAGCATCAATAACATTTACGAAGCCGAACCGTACAGTATGTTGTAATAGTTCCTCTTCTTTAATATCACCTTGGTTGTAACTTCTACAAAAATTTAAAAATTTGCTAGATTTAGAATTACCCTGCTTATCACTACTTTTTAGATGAGATGTAATATTCTTGGAGAAGGGTTGAGCCAAATCAGTCAAAGAGATAGATGTGATTTCATTATTAACTAATTCTAACAAACTCTTAGCAAAAGCAAATTTGTAAGTAGCTGAATTTTTTCCAAATAAAATGAGTGCTCGCCATTGGGATTCTAGGCTTGGATCATTTACTTGGAATTCGGTCATACTAGGAAAGAATAGGATTCTTCATTGTGGTTTTTCCATTTGATTTTACTCCCGTTCTATGGCAATATTTTTCCGGATAATCCTCATTAGCATATTCGTTCCATTTTTTCCAATTATCATAACTCATTGGCTGCTGTGGGTTATATTTAATTTTTTGACCAGAACGGATACAGAAACCAATTATTGGTTCTTCTAAAGTTGCCCGTTCAGGACGGTCTTGAAAATTAGTTCCAATCTCTAACTCTGCAGGAAAATCATTCAATCGTTCTTCCTTCGATTTTTGTGACTTTTTTAAACCATAAAATTTTTCCGTGGAATCAAATAATATCTCGGAAGTAATGTAGTTTTTACCTAGGGAAATAATCATACGCTTATTTTCATAAACAGGTCTTCTAATAAATACCACTTCATTTTCTTCTGCTATTTTCATAGAAGTATTCCACGCATCGTGATCTGCATTTGGTTTTTTAAATCTATCCAATATACTTTGCTCGGAAAACACGCCGAACTCAATATTATTTTTAAAAGAATAATCATATAAGTTTATAGAAGAAATCATCCCCATTTTCTCATTCCCATAATATTTAGCGTGAAGATTGGGTACATAAATTATACTTACATTTCTGAATTCCTTGAAATAATCAAAATCAGCCTTACTCATACTTCTTTTAACTGCGCGTTCATTTTTTCCAAATACGAGTATAAGATGAATATTATGATTGTGTTTATGCTTATTAAAAAGGCTTTTAAAATAATCATCTAATTTAATAAAAGGGCTTACTATAAGTAATTTTCTTTCACTTGACCAGATTATATCATAAATAGCTTCCTCTAGTTCTTTGCCAGTTAAAAACGTGCTCATATCAATTATATTGGGGTTTATTGGGCAAGTATAAAAAAGATAATTTTAAATTATATCTTTTTTATGCAATAGTTTTGTTGTTTGATAGAGGTTTTTAAATTTCAAAGTGAAGAGTATGTTATAAGCTTCCGTTTAAATGTATGTCTATCTTTATTTTGAACTTTTAAGATTTTTATAAAATTCTTAGGTGGTGTACTTTCTAAATACAAACTTCACTGAAAGACTATAATAGCTAGTTTAGACACATTTTAAGCTTACGTTTTATTCTATATTTAATTCCTGCCTAACCCTCAATTGTTTTGTGCATCCGGAGCATTTTCCACAAGCTAAGTTTGAAATATGACAAGAATGTGCCATTGTAATTAAGGGTATCGGAACATTGTATTTTTCAATAAGTTCGTGACTGTAATATTTCAATGTTGGGCAGATTACTTTGATACCACCTTCCTGATAAGACATGAGATTATCCATTAGCTTATAAAAAGCATCGGTACCATCTTTATGAAAGTTGTCGGACTTTACCGAGGCTAAATAGATCGTTTTAACAGAATCCTTTATAGACTGCATAGAAGCGAGAGTTATAATTAGTTGGTTTCGAAAAGGCCACCATTCATCAGAAGGAGAAAGAATTGAAACTTCAGAATTTGCTAGTGTTCCAGAACCTAAGTCTCTACAATCAACTTTTATAATTTTATGTTCAATATTTAATTCATTGCAAATATATTTTGACACATATGTTTCCCTTTCTGCTACAATTTGTCCATAATCAATGGTGTATGCTATATCAGGCATAATACCATAAGTCAAGCATATTGAGTCAACGCCTCCAGATAATAAAACTGCTTTCTTCATATATTCCAAATAGTTTGATATAAAGCCGTCGTTAAGTTTTTATATACTTTTAAATCACCTGGTTTTAACATTAAAAGCTTGCTTTCATCGCAAGTACGATGATATCCGATTAATTTTTTCTCTTTAGCCATTGAAAATCCCGACTCGACTAATGTTCCCGAATCTAAATTATCAAGTACTAAGAAAACAATATCAGAATTATTGATTCCTTCAATATCCTTAATTGCAATTGATGAGTCTTCTCCTAAGCCAATATCGTGAAAGGGTGAAAAAACTTTTACGCCAAACGAAAGTAAAGCAGTTCGTATTTTATCAACAAGAATTAACTCCGATAGAGAGAAAAATGGAGAGGCTAAATAAACTTGTCTTTGGGATAGGTTACTACCTTTAAATGCTTCATATTTAAACTCTTTATCTTTTGTAAAATCTATGTAAGCTTTTTTATCGCAGTAGGTTGCTGTGGATTTTGAGGCTTTTAATGCAGATTCTTCGAGGGAAAGATTTTTAGCCATCCAGTAATAACCGAAACTGGACGTAAATATATCTCCAGAACCAATTTTATGGACATTCTCTGTTATATAGCAAGGAATGTAGCACTCCTCATTTTTAGTGTATAAGGTTGCACCGTAGGGCCCATTTTTAACAATAAAAGCACTTACCTTTTCAACATCAAAAAAATACTTTTTAATATCCTCTACATTTTCGCTAGACGATATCGAATGCGCCTCATTTTTATTTACAATGTAAACTAATTCATCAGCCTTACCGATTTCACTAAACATTTTAGGTTTCACGGAGGTCTGAGGATCGTATACTACTTTTTTGCCATCAATCTCATAATCTGTCTCTAGCATTCCGTATGCTATAACATTATTTTCTTTTAAGCTCAATTTTCTAGTGGTTGAAATATTAAGAAGACTAGGAAAAATTGAAGGTTCATCTAAAGCAAAACTGTATTGAAAGGTTATTAACTCTTCATATTCAATACACTCAAATTTTAGTTTTGGATAGACCTTTTGGTTTTCTTTCAACAAACGAATCGTTTCTTCATTACCGCTAGTTATAAAATTAACAGGGTAGTTATTTTCAAGTATGAACTTTGTACATCTAAAGCCTGAACCAAAAATTTCCATTGAAACTTCATCATAATCGATTTCTCGATATGTTCCTCCAATTACAGTTATCATAACTATTTTCTTGTAATTTTTACTGTACAGACGGGAATATTAATTCTCTCTATTTCCGCTTCATAATCTGCACCCTCATTAATGCAACCAATTATGTCAGGTGTATTTGAATGAAGTAAAGCTCCGAGTATCTCACCATCTCCATCTTCTAGCAAAAGCTCTTCATTTTTTCCAATAATAACATCTAGAATACTTCCTATTCTATGTTTTGCTAAAACCGTAACGTTAATTGAAGAAACACTTGTTATAATTATGCCTGTCTTACAATCAAATTTAGTTCTTTGTGAGGGTATATAGCCACCACCTCCAGATCCACTCATAATTTTAAAGTTTTTGTTATTTTAAAATGTTCGCCAATGCTATTGCGTATTATTAGCGGAATTACTCATTACTTTTTATTTTTGCATTGGACTTTACAAAGCGTTTATACTTTCATTATATTACTTAAACAGCTATCACCTATAAATAATTTTGTACTTTTTCTATTAAAATTTTATGGAGAGCAAAATACTTTTAGTTTAGCGTTAACGGTACCAACGCTTTGTAAAGTTGAATGCAATAATAAAGTTGCTTGAATAGCCTCGGCTTTTTCTTCTTTTAATGCCTTAATAAGTTCTTTATATTCTAAAGTTTTTCCTAAAACTAACCACACTTCTTTAGTAGAATTCGGATTTTGAATAATTTTATTTAGCCTTTCAATTGTTTCTTTCCCTTTAATACTAGGTTTTCTAATTCGTTTGTCTACAACAAGACCTAAGCCCTTCCATTTACTATTCCACTTTCGGATTCTATCGTTGGGAAGGCTATTATAAGAATTTAAATATTTAATATTTTTAGTGGCTTGGGAAGTTACTTCTTGTAATCCAGAGGCCGAATATTTTTTTCCATCGCTCCATTTGGCGTGGATGAAAATTATTTTACTTTCAATTATTGATTCATATGCATAAATTACATCTGCCATTTCTGTTTGCATATCATCAAAAACAACAATATCTGGATTTTTAATATGCTTTGCTAATTCCGATTTTGCGCCTAAATCATCCAGTAATCCAAAAATTGAATCCTTTACCCAAGATTCATTAAAATTCCTTGTTTTTGTTTTTCCTTTTTCCGAGTTGATTGTATGCAATTCCTTAATTGGTACTAATATATCTCTTAAATTAAAAGTTTCCTCTTTAAAATCTTTACCAAATTTTGAATGAACCTCATAAAATTCACCATAGGCATAAATAACGTTTGGTTCTTCAGGAATAATTTTAAAAGATTGTCGAGAATTAAGAAATTTAGAAATTGTTTTAAATTGAACATTGTTGTTTGGTTGGTAATATTGATCTAGTTTATCACCTGATATATGATATGTATTCTTTTTTGCATCGTAGGACAAATTAACCTTCACTTTTATATCGTCTGAAATCTTAATGTTGAACTCAAAAAGATTAGAAGAACTGGCCGGACTAACCTCGGAACAGACATCATCAATAACAAGAGGTTTATTTTTCTTGTATTTAATATCATTAATAGTCAAGTCATCTACTAGCTTGAAATCGTTAGAAATTTCACCTATATCCAAAAGTATATGTTTCGGATTAGTTTGCTTTACAGTATTTATAGTTTTAGAATATCTTTCAAAGGTACTTTTTGGATCTAGTCTTGAATTATTCATAATAGTATGAATACTATTGACCCAATTTACATATTCATTAAGTTCAACCCATTCTCCTCTTTCTGAAACTCTCCCTTTAGTTAAACCCACATATCGACTTATATTTAGAGTGATATGAGTATCTTCAACCTCTTTCTCTGTTTCTTTTTGCTTTTTTATAAGCTTTCTGTGTTTTCCTGATGCTGTTGAAACTATCTGCGATTTGTCGTCCAGATAAGAAACCGTATTGTCAATTGAATTAGCATATATATTATGAGTTCGAATGCTATTAGTGCCTAAGTTGGAATTTTTTAGAGAGACTGAGTTAATTATAGAGTCTTTCTCCTCATTAAATAGGCGCTTAAAAAAATCAGTTTCTTTTACTTTGCCCAAACCCAAATCTTCTTCACCGATTGGTAAAAATCCAGTACTATCAAAATAAGATAGGACATCATTAAACTCGAAGAAGACTATTAATTCATTACTTATGTTGAGCGAATAATATTCCACTAAATATGGAGATAGGGAAATGCTTAAACAAAAGTAAACTTGAAGTTTTGTGTTTCCATACTTTAATTCTTTGAAAATATACCTTTTGTCATCTTCCTCAAGTTTTTCAGAAATAAAATCTTTTAAATTATTTAAATCGAAATTTTTATTTTTTTGTATAAAATTAGTTCTTAACGGTATCTTTAGACTATCAGATAAGTGGTTTGAATTAAAATCAAACTTCTTTTTAAAACCATCCAATATATATTCATAGTCATCCCCAATACCATAAAATTTTTCAAGAACTTTATCTGATATTGGCTTAAAAGAGGATATGTCTAAATTTTTATCAAATTCCAAATAGTTTTTCCAAATTTTTTCATGACGCCCATTACTAAAGTCTATTACATAAGCCTTAAATTGTTCATTTGTTTCCGAGACTCGAACTAGTCGACCAATTTGCTGGATAAGTGCCCTATCATTTTTAAAATCGTCATAAATTGCAAGCATTTTAAATTGATTGTCATCAATACCTTCTAGTAACTTATTTTGATGAATCCATACCCTAGCACTATGTTTAGCAGGTTCTTTGGGAACTGAGCTAATTAAATAGGGTTTTTTAGAAGATTTAAAACTCTCATGAATCGATAACACTTCAATTGATTTATGATCTTTCTTAATCTTATTTGTTAATCTAATTATTGTAGATCTCTGTGAACATCTTATAATTAGCTTAGGTGAGTCTTTTTGAAATGAATCAAATTTAAACCTATAGTAAGCAAATATTTTTTTAAGAAAGGAATCATCATCCTTCTCTCTTGATTCTGATTTAAATTCAACTTTCCTTAGATAGCTGTCTTGGACTCCATCTAAGTATTTGTATGGATAAATGAATTCTTCTATAATATCAAAAGGTTTTAAATCATTTCTAAATGGAGTAGCGGTAAAAAGAAGTTTTTTTGAATTAAATCCTCTGATTGTTTGACTCCACGAATAAGCTGGCTCGTAGTGCCCCTCATCAAAGATTACTAATTTTATTATATTTACTAAACTATTGTAGAGAGATCTATTGTTTTTCCTAATCCAATCTACCTTTTGTATTGTAGTAATAAAGATAAAATCATCATAATTATTTTTTCTATCAAGTGCAGTTTCTTTTGATAATAAATCCTTAAATATTTTTTTATTAGGGTTCGCTTTTTTCTTTAAAACATCTTCAAAAAAAACTTTTTCAACAGCGGATTTGATCTGCTTTGTTAATGCTGTTCTTGGTGTTACTATTAAAGTACATTTATTGTATTGTAAATTACATACTGTAGCTATAATCCCAGATTTTCCACTTCCTGTAGGCATATGAATTAAA